>JAJYAF010000351.1 GCA_021779655.1 Pseudomonadota bacterium | reverse complement strand
CACACGGCCGCCACCGGAGACAATAGCTTGGCGTCCATGAGCGAATCATCCTTGCTGGCGCCCGATGAGCCGTCCGCTGTTACCGTTGAAAATCCGGCCGGCCGCGGTCCGGTGCTGCTCACCGCGGACCATGCCGGCAAGCGCATGCCGCGCGCCTTGGATAGCCTTGGGTTGAAGGAGCCCGATCTCTCGCGCCATATCGCGTGGGATATCGGCATCGCCGGGGTGGCCAAGCTTCTCGCGAAAGCCATGGACTCGCCCGCCGTCCTGCAAACCTATTCGCGCCTCGTCATCGACTGCAACCGCCGCCCCGAGTTGCCCGCCGCCTATCCGGTGATCAGCGAGGCAACGCCGATTCCCGGCAACCAATTCTTAACCGAGGCCGACAAGCTCGCTCGCCGCGAAGCCATCTTCACACCCTACCACAACGAGATCGCGCGCCGCAAAGCGGGCAAAATCTACATCGCCTTGCACAGCTTCACGCCGGTATTTCTGGGCGTATCCCGGCCGATGCAGGTGGCGTTGCTGTTCAACCGCAACCCCAGGCTCTCGCATCACATGCTGGCCTTGCTGCGCCGGGAAGGCGATCTCACGGTCGCTGAAAACGATCCCTACGCGCTGTCGGATGAAACCGATTACGGCGTGCCCGTGCATGCCGAGCGCGCCGGCCTCGATTATCTTGAAATCGAAATCCGCCAGGACTTGATCGCCGATGAACGCGGCCAGGCCGCCTGGGCGGCGCGGCTTGGGCGACTGCTGCCGGCCTCGCTGGCCGCTTTGTAACGCCTGGCTTGCAAGGAGGCTGAACCATGTCGCCACTAATCGACCGCCGCCCCGTGCGAATCGCAACCGCCGGATGAACGATCCTGTTTTGCAACACGCCATAAACACCGTTACCGGCGCCGTACTGGCACTGGTCGCGCTGATCATGGAGCTGATCGGCATGGCCGAGGCAACGCTTGCCACCTTCATGAGCAGGGCTGGTCTGCCGGCCAACATGCAGGTCGCGCTGCTCATCGTCTTCGCGTTGCTGCTCGTCATCTTCGCCCTGCGCGCCTTCGGCGGGGTGATCGCCGTGCTCCTGCTCGTGCTGCTCACGCTGTTCGTCGCGCAGCGGCTGGGCGCCGGTATCCACCCCTTGCACCCGTCCTTCGCGCCGCAACCGGCCCGGCCGAATATCGTGCGGATTGAAATAGGCTGAAGACCCGACAGAAAATGCAGGAATAACACTGAACTATGTGGTTTTTTTCTTGCGGATTTCCGGGTTTTGGGGCAACAGGGAGAACCGTTTGAGCCCTTGATCGTCGGCGTTCCCTGGAGTTCGCGTTTTGCTGCGAGAGATCAAAAACCGCCTTCGTGCCCTGGTTCCGCCCACGCTTTTTCTTGGCATCACCGTGTATTTCGGCTGGAACGCGATGCATGGCTCCCGCGGGCTTGAGGCGCAGCATGTCCAGCTCGCCCAGCTTGCCGCCGCGAAGCAGGCCTATGCGGTGACGGACGGGGCGCTCAAGGCATGGCAGATCCGCATCAATACCTTGAACGGCGCTTCGATTGCCGGGGACATGCTGGACAGCGAAGCGCGCCTGGTCCTCAACCTCGCGGACCCGCGCGACCTCGTTACCGACCTGCCCTCCGGTCCGGCTGGCAAGTAAGGTGTTCGCCATCGGGACCGCGTTGTTTGTCCCGGCGCTTCAATTTACCGATCTTCTCTTGCGCAACAGAGCCGGGCCGCATAGCTAGCGCCGATCGCCTTATACCAGCCCGCCAATCGATTGACTCTTCCAGGCAGGTGGCGGGCTGGCATAAGGCTTTGATTTCGCGCGCGGCCGCCCCGCCAACCCCGCGCGCAGCTTTGATTTCGCGCGCGGCCGCCCCGCCAACCCCGCGCGCATACCAATCCGCGTTTTCGCGGATTGGTATCACCTCGACCTTATCCGATGGAGGAGTGACGCATGGCTGTAGCCACGCCAGACAAAACGGCCAGGAAAGCCAAGAAGCCGCAACCTTCCATGGACAAGGAGGAGCTGCTCAAAGCCTACGAAACCATGCTGTTGATCCGCCGGTTCGAGGAAAAGGCCGGCCAGCTTTATGGCATGGGACTGATCGCCGGTTTCTGCCATCTATATATCGGGCAGGAGGCCGTGGTGGTCGGCATGCGGCATGCCATCAAGCCGGGCGATCAGGTCATCACTTCCTATCGTGACCATGGGCATATGCTGGCCTGCGAAATGGATCCCAAAGGGGTCATGGCGGAACTCACCGGCCGCGCCGCCGGCTATTCGCACGGCAAGGGCGGCTCCATGCACATGTTCAGCAAAGAGAAGGGCTTTTTCGGCGGCCACGGCATCGTCGGCTCGCAGGTGAGCCTTGGCACCGGCCTTGCCTTCTCCAACCGATACCGCGAAAACGACCATGTCACCCTGACCTATTTCGGCGAGGGCGCGGCCAATCAGGGCCAGGTTTACGAAAGCTTCAACCTCGCCAGCCTGTTCAAGCTGCCGGTGATTTATATTATTGAGAACAACAGGTACGCCATGGGGACGAATATCGAGCGGGCGACGGCCTCGCATGATCTCTCGCAGAATGGCGCGCCCTGGGGCATACCGGGCCAGGCGGTGGATGGCATGGACGTTATGGCGGTAAAGGCCGCGGGCGAGCAGGCGGTGGCGTATTGCCGCGCCGGCAAGGGGCCGTTTCTGCTGGAGATGAAAACCTACCGCTATCGCGGCCATTCCATGTCCGACCCCGCGAAATACCGCACGCGTGAGGAAGTGCAGCGCATGCGGGCCGAGCATGATTGCCTGGATTCCGCGCGCAAGGCCCTGGTTGAGATGGGCGCGAACGAGGCGGAGCTGAAAAAGCTCGACGACAGCATCAAGGCGCGCGTGCAGGCCGCCGCCGATTTCGCCCAGCAGGCGCCGGAGCCCGATGCTTCCGAGATTTGGACCGACGTGCTGGCGGAGGGTTGAGCCGTGACGACCGAAGTGCTGATGCCCGCCCTCTCGCCCACCATGACGGAGGGCAAGCTTGCCAAATGGCTGAAAAAAGTGGGCGATGAGGTCAAGCCAGGCGATGTGCTGGCGGAGATCGAGACCGACAAGGCGACGATGGAGGTCGAGGCGGTCGATGAAGGCAAGCTGCTGCAAATCCTGGTAAAGGAAGGCACCGAAGGCGTGCCCGTGAATACGCCGATTGCCACCCTGGGCGCGGAGGGCGAATCGCCCGAGTCCGGCAAGCCGCAGGCCGGGGAAGCGCCACAGGCCGGGGCACCCGCGCGGCTGAAAGTAAAGGAGGCGAAAGTTCCGGAAGCGGAAGCGGTCAAACGGTCTCCGCAAAAGGCGACGCCGCAGGAGGCCATGGAGCCGGAATGGGGCGAGACAAAGGCCATCACGGTGCGGGAGGCCCTGCGCGAGGCGATGGTGCTGGAAATGCGCGCGGACAAGGATGTTTTCCTCATGGGCGAGGAGGTCGCGCAGTATCAGGGCGCCTATAAGGTCAGCCAGGGCATGCTCGACGAGTTCGGCCCGCGCCGTGTCGTCGATATGCCGATAACCGAGCATGGCTTCACCGGCATGGCGGTTGGCGCGGCCCTGAACGGGCTAAAGCCCATCGTCGAATTCATGACCTTCAATTTCGCC
>JAJYAF010000350.1 GCA_021779655.1 Pseudomonadota bacterium | reverse complement strand
CAGCACAAAACCCCCATGCCCGATCAGCCTCCGGCCAAAGCGCCGAACCAACTGACCCCCCTCTGTCCCGGGACCTGAGAGATTCGGGCGGCCGGAGCCGTCCTTACTCCGTCGGTGCGGCCGCTTTCAGGCGGCGGCCGGCTTTCCAGAGTGTTCCTTGCCTTGCGCAGTCCTTTTGCCTGAGCGTTTCCGGGGGCCGGTTGCGCCTTCGGCGGCGGGGGTGCACCCGCACTCTCCTGCGAAGGAGGCTGGAACGGCGTTATCATGACGCGTGCCGCCGCGTTTGAAAAGCCCTTTATGGGGGCTTGCGGCAAGCAATTGATATAAAAACTAAATATTTTGCGCTTGGCCTGTGCCGGGCGCGGCGCTTGTTCAAGACCGGAGGCGTGTCACCCCATGGCCATCAGCAGGACGACGAGCATAAAGCAGACAAGGAAAATCAGGAACATCAGCCGGTCCCGCCTGATCTGGCGCCGCGGCCGCTCCAGCTTTTCGCGCGGAACCACCTGCCGCCGGATAGAGGGGGGAGAAGCGTCTTGCGAATGCTGCATGCGTGCGATCCCTGCCCGATCCTTGCGCGTGAAATATGAGCAATGCGCAATAATCCACGTAATCCAGTTCTTGGGATTGCGCAATAAACCGTTTGGCAATAATACCAATCCGCGAAAACGCGGATTGGTATGCGCGCGGGGTTGGCGGGGCGGCCGCGCGCGAAACCAAAGCCTTATACCAGCCCGCCACCTGTCTGATAGAGTCAATGAATTGGCGGGCTGGTATAAATCCTTGGCTGTTTCGCCGGCGGTCACCCGGCCGGGGCCGAGGCTTGCAAACCGGCGCGCTTGCGCCTAAACGCTCCCGCGTCGCCGCTGGTCGGGATCAGCGGCGGGAGCTGCCTGGAGCGAGATGATGAAGCCGAATATCCACCCGGACTATCACGAGATCACCGTGGTGATGACCGACGGAACCGAATTCAAAACCAAATCCTGCATGGGCAAGGCGGGCGATACGTTGCGTCTGGATATCGACCCGAAATCCCATGCGGCCTGGACGGGCGTTCAGCGCGTTTCGGATTCCGTGGGGCAGGTGGCGAAATTCAACAAGAAGTTCGCCTCGATCGGTCGCAAGAAAAGCTAGTCTAATACCAATCCGCGAAAACGCGGATTTGGTATGCGCGCGGGGTTGGCGGGGCGGCCGCGCGCGAAATCAAAGTCTTATGCGCGCGGGGTTGGCGGGGCGGCCGCGCGCGAAATCAAAGCCTTATACCAGCCCGCCACCTGTCTGGAAGAGTCAATCAACTGGCGGGCTGGTATAAGCTGCCGGCGAAGTTTTATATCCGCGTCGAGCCCCGGCGATAGGGAGGCCCGGCCGTGAAGCCGGGCCGGGATTTTCAGGCGAAATAGCTGTCGTCCAACAGCATGTCTTCGAAAAACGCGCCATAGCCGCCATTGGGGTGGCGGATGTGGATTTCCAGCACCCAGAGCAACGGTGCCGGCTTGAACTCGATATCGGCCATCGGCCCATCATAGATCGCCGCGTGGGGAAAATCGGAGATGCGGTGGCCGGAGAGGTCCATGTTCAGCTCCCAGCCCATTGCCTTCGCCTCATCCTGCGCGAAGGCATAGAGTTCCTTGCCGCTCATGCCCGTGCTTTCCCATTTTTTGCGCACGACATGAAACAGATTTCGGGCGTCAGCCGCGCATTTCTCCATGTCCGGGACGTTGCCGAAAGTGAAGGTGTCGCCGCCATCGCCTTCCCAATCCTCAAAAACCGGGCCGATATCGATGAGCATGATGTCGTTGTCTTTCAGCACCACGCCCGGATCGGAAGCCTCGCCGAAGGTTTTCAGCGTGTTGCTGCCGAAACGGACATAGACATCGTGCCAGCCGCGAATCATGTTGTTGGCGGCGAGCAGTTCCTTAGCTTTTTCAACCGCGTCTTCCTCCACCATGCCGGGCTTACAAAAGGCATGAATCTGGTGGATCACATCGCGCGTTTTCGCCCGCATCGCCAGCATCTGTTCCTTGATGAAATTCGGGCCGACGCCTTCATAGGCGGTTTGCTTGTCCTCGATTGCGGCGCTCATGGGTTGGTTCTCCTGTTTGAAGGGAAGGGACGGATCGGATCGGGCGTAACGCGCAGACCCGAAGGCGAAGGGGTTAGAAGGATCTGGCACGCCAGACGTTGGTGGAAAGACGCGGAATTCTCCTCGCGCTGGCTGAGGTAGTGCAGCAGCCGTGTCTCGGACGCGCTCGGCGGGGTCAAACGGTCGGACGCGCCGGTATCCACGATCACGCGGCACGCCCCGCAGATTCCCCGGCCTTTGCAGACCGTCTGAATTGCCTCGCCCGCCCGCAGCATGGCGGAAAGAACGCTCTCCCCAGGCTCGGCGAGGACCTCCGCCTCGCCGGCCTGGAAGGGAATCGGTGAGCTATCAGGCATCCTGCGCCAGCTCCGGGAAGCTGCGGCTGGCGATGAGCAATTGCCGGTCCCGCCAGGCGATCCAGATGCCGCCGATGATGAAGTACGCGGCGAACAGATAGGGGAAGTACCTCACTGGCGCCGGCGGCACCGGGTAGACGCTGCCGATGGTGGGCACCATCAGCAAGATCAGGGAACTCACGCAGATGATGATATGACCGGGCTTAAGCTGGCCCAGCGATTTCACGTAAAGCGGGGCCGCCACGGTTACCAGCAGATAGGCAACGATGAAGCCGAAGGCGGCGAGCGTTCCCGCATCGTTGAACATATCCCCCACCGCCATGCCTTTCATAAGGCCCAGCGCCGGCAGCCCGAAGGACAGCGCGCCCATGATGAAAACGGCGATATGGGGCGTTTCGTTAAGATGGTGCGCATCCGCCGTGAACTTATGAAACAGCCCCTGCTGGCCCATGATGTAGATGATCCTTGCCCCGGCGTTGAGACAGGATAGGTTGAGGGCAAAGAAACTCACCATGGCGCAGGCCGAAAGCGGCGCGGCCAGCCAGGGCATGTGCACCAGCGCGGCAATGGTGTTGAGCGGCGCGGAAAGCTGATCCAGCGAAGGCTTGTTGCCGTGCGTGGCCAGTATCTCGACATAGGTGACGAAGACAAAAAACACGCCGGAGACGATCAGGCTGACGATGACCGACCACGGGATCGATCGCAGCGGATTACGCGCCTCCTCTCCGAAGGCCGTGGCCGATTCGAACCCGACCAGCGAAAACACCGCCACCACCACGCCGAGCCCGAGACTGCCCAGAGAAAAACTGGATGGATCGAACTGCACCTTGTCCACGGCGAAGCCGTGAAACCCGAGAGTCACGAGACAGAGCAGCGTGATGAGCGCCATCGAGGTTGCTTCCAGAACGAGCATCACTTTCGCTGAAAGCGCGACGTTTTTCCAGGCGCAGAAGCCGGAGACGGCGATACAGCCGATGAACAGCACCATCGCCGGACAATTGATCCCCACCATGGAAAGCAGGGTTTGTGCGAAGGTGGTGAAGCCGTTGAGCCCGGCATCGGAGATGCCGAGATAGGCCCAGATCAGCGCCCAGCCGCCCAACCCGCCCACGACATTGCCAAGGCCCTTGCAGATATACTGATACATCGAGCCGGAGCCGGCGCTGCGGGAGGCGAATTGGTTGAGGTTGAACGCCACGAACAGCAG
>JAJYAF010000349.1 GCA_021779655.1 Pseudomonadota bacterium | reverse complement strand
CCGGGCGTGCCACCATGGGTGTCACCCTTGTCCGGGTCGATGAACACGAGCATGTGACCAGCGTATTCCCCGTGCTCGAACAGGAGCAGGAGCAGGAGCAAGAGAATGGTTAAACCGAAGGGGCGCGTTGCTTTGTATCCGGGTACGTTCGATCCGATCACCAACGGTCATATTGATATCATCACCCGTGCCGCCAAGCTGGCGGACAAGCTGGTTGTGGGGGTGGCCATCAATGCCGGCAAGGGGCCGATTTTCCCGCTCGAGGAACGGGCCGAACTCGTGCGTATCGAGGTGGATGCGATCGCCGCGAAAACCGGAACGGCGATCGAGGTGCGGATGTATGAAAGCCTGCTGATCACCTTCGCCCGGGAAATCGGTGCCGGCATGATCATCCGCGGGCTGCGCGCGGTTTCCGATTTCGATTACGAATTTCAGATGGCCGGAATGAACTACCGTCTGGATTCCGAAATCGAGACGGTATTTCTGATGGCCAGCGAGCATCATCAGTTCATTTCCTCCCGCTTCGTCAAGGACATCGCGTCCTTTGGCGGCGACATCTCTTCCTTTGTGCCGCCGGAAGTGTATCAACGCACGGTGAGCCGCTTGAAGAAAGGCTGAGCCCCGCCGATGAAACACCAAAACTTGCCATTCCGGCTCAAGCGGCGCGGCTTTCTTCGCTCAGCCGCCGCAACATCCTTTCTCACGGGGACCTGCATGACCGAGACCGCCAAGGCCGACGATTTATCCAATACCGTCATCATGGATCTGCAATACGGCGCGGTGACGATCGTGCTGCGCCCCGATCTGGCGCCGAAAGCCGCGGAGCGGATCAGGACGCTGACCGCCCAGGGGTTCTATAATGGCTGCCAGTTTTTCCGGGTTATCGCGGGCTTCATGGCTCAGACGGGCGATCCTACCAATACCGGCCGTGGCGGCAGCCAGCTTCCCGACCTGCCTGCCGAGTTCACCGATAATGCGAGCTTCCTGACCGGAACGGTGGGAATGGCCCGGACTTCCGATCCCAATTCGGCCAACAGCCAGTTCTTCATCTGCTTTGCGCCGGCCACCTTTCTGGACGGCCAGTACACGATCGTGGGCCAGGTCACGCAAGGGATGGAGGCGGTCCAGCAGATCAAGAAGGGTGATCCGCAAAGCGGCGCCGTGACCAGCCCGGATTCGATTCTTAAGATGGCGATGGCGCAATAGCCGCTGCCGCTATTGACGAGGCAGGGAAAACAGGGCTTCTCCGATCTGCCTTCGCGCGGGCCGGTTCCGGCGCGGCGAGCCTGTAGCTCAGCTGGTAGAGCATTCGACTTTTAATCGAATGGCCGTGGGTTCGAGTCCCACCGGGCTCACCATATTTCAAATAGGTCCAGTGGATCTTGCGTCGGTCTAGCGCGCGATCGGTTCAGGTTGACGCGATCACGCTCTGAGGGTTGCGTGCGGCGAGGATACGGCTCATGCGGCGGAGCTGATCGGTGGCCGTGAACAGATAGGTCGCGGTCCAGGCGTGGCGGCTCTTGGGCGTATAGCCATGTTCCAGAAGGATTTCCGCCACCGCCGCGAACTCCGCAGGGGTCGCGGCCTCGATCATGATATCGGGCAGCCAGGCGGCGATCAGCCGGGCGGCGCCGCGCAGCACCATGGGTTCGGCGCCTTCCACGTCGATCTTCAGCAGGCCGACCGGACCCGGCAGATCCATATCGTCGAGGCGGACGATCGGGACATCCCCCGCCCCCGGCGCGATCTGAACGGTGCCCAGATTATTCGCCTCCCTGGGCGCATGGATCGTGCCGTTGCCGGCCGATTCGCCCGCCGCGCAGCAATGCACGCGTACCCGTTCGGTAAGCCCATTGGCGATGACGTTGCTTTCAAGCAGCCTGAAGTTGCCGGGAAACGGCTCGAAGGCTTCCACCCTTGCCTCCAGGACCGCGCCGAAAAATACGGTATGGTTGCCGATATTGGCGCCGATATCGAGGATGGTGGTGCCCGGCAGATAGATCTCCCGGCATTTCAACAGCACGTCCATTTCATAGAACATGCGGGTCTGCGAGATCACGCCCGCCAGATGGTCCGGCGCGGGATGCGTGAACAGAACGATCCGGCGGCCGAGGCATGCGAACTCGATCTGGGTCATGACGGCAGGCTTATAGAGCCGGCAGGTGAATTCCGCGCTAACGCCTCCGCCCTGGCATCGGAGATCATGGATAGCCGGAGGCTATGGATAATAATTCGACTGGCGGGTATGAGGGTTGATGTCAAAACGAGACGCCGATGACCCGGCGCGGAGCAGGAGGACGATATTCGATGGACTTCCAGCGGATGCTGAAGGACAAAACCAGAGCAGCGGCGGAGGTCGCGGCGATGGTGCAAAGCGGCTGGTGGGTGGATTACGGTTTTTCGTTCAACCAGCCCGATCTTTTCGACGCGGCGTTGGCGGAGCGCAAAGCCGGACTGCATGATGTCCGCATCCGTGGCGCGCTCTCGCTCAGGCCGCGCATGGTGGCGGAAAAGGATCCGGAGCAGCGGCATTTCAACGTGGAGAACTGGCATTTTTCCACCTATGACCGCCAGATGCATGATAAGGGGGCTACCGCCTACGTCCCCTTTAATTTCGGCGAGGGGCCGGGCCTCTACCGTAATCATTTCAAGGTCGATCTGCTGGTTATCCAGACCACGCCGATGGACAGGCACGGATTTTTCAATTTCGGTGTCACCGCCACCTATTTGCGGGCCATCTGTGATGTCGCCAGGCATATCGTGGTGGAGACCAGCACCGCCTTGCCGGTCTGCCATGGCGTGGAGAATGTCGTCCATATCTCCGAGGTGGCCGCGGTGATCGAGGGCAACAACGCGCCCCTCCCCGAATTGCTTAACCCTCCGCCCACCGAGGTGGACCGCCGCGTTGCCGATTTCATTTTGCCGGAGGTCGGAGATGGTGCCTGCCTGCAAGTGGGGATCGGCGGCATGACCAATGCCGTCTGCGCCGCGCTCGCCCATGCGCCGGTCAAGGATCTGGGCGTGCATACCGAGATGTTCATCGACGGCATGATGGATCTGATCGAGGCGGGCAAGATCACCGGCACGCGGAAAACCACCTATCGCGGCAAAATCGTTTTCACCTTCGCCGTCGGCACCAAGCGCATGTATGAGTTTCTCGACGGCAACGAGACCTGCATCTGCCTGCCGGTCGATGAAACCAACCTCACCGAGAATATCGCGCGGAACCGTAACGTGGTCTCGCTCAACAATGCCATGCAGATCGACCTTTCGGGCCAGGTCGCCTCCGAGAGTTCCGGCTTCCGCCATTGCACCGGCACGGGCGGACAACTGCAATTCGTGCGGGGGGCGGTAATGTCGGAGGGCGGCAAATCCTTTATCTGTCTGTCCTCCCGCTACGGCAAGGGTGAACAGGTAAGACCGCGCATCGTTCTCGGCCATCCGCCCGGCACCACCATTACCACGCCGCGTTCCGATGTGATGTATGTGGTCACCGAATACGGAATCGTTAATCTCAAGGGCAAGAGCGTGCCGGAGCGCGCCCGGCTATTGATCTCGCTCGCGCACCCGGACGATCGTGACGCGCTGGAGAAGCAGGCGCGCGAGAACGGGGTACTGCCGAAGCGCGTCTTTTAGCAGGATTGAA
>JAJYAF010000348.1 GCA_021779655.1 Pseudomonadota bacterium | reverse complement strand
CCCGGGCGAGCCCCGGCCGCAATTCGAAAGCGCCGCGCAGCAGGGGCTGGACACGCTTTCGCCTTCCTCGTCCATCGTCGCTCCGCCCGGCTCCGCCGGCGCCGGCGAGCAAGCGCTGCTGAGCGAGGCCGGGCCGCCGCCGCCGCCGGACATCCGCGCGCAGGTGAATCAGGATGCGTTGATCGATTCCAGGTCTCCAGGCTTCGTGAGCGGGCTGATGGGATCAACTCCGGCCGGCGAGCCGACGGTGAACGCCCCCGCCGAATCGCGCCGGCTCCAGGAAAACGCGGCCCTCGGCCAGCCGGCGACCGACGGCGAGACACCCGTGCAAACGAACAAGAAACCCGGCTTCCTCGGCCGGGCGTTCAACTGGTTCTAATACCAGCCCGCCACCTGTCTGATAGAGTCAATGAATTGGCGGATTGGTATTAGAATCATATCCGTCTACACTCCTCCATATGCAGCGCATCGCCCGTTGGCTGGGGACCATTCGCCAATTCCGCGCGGCGTACGCCGATGCGCATGAGCGCAAACCACATCTGTTTCGGCCCCGCTATTTCACTGAAAAGATCAACTGGCGGAAACTGTTCGACGACCGGCGCGAGTTTATTTCGTTCAGCGATAAACTGGCTACGCGCGCGTGGATCGCCACCCGAATCGGGGAGGAATATCTCGCCCCGCTTCTCTGGACCGGAACGGCGGAAGAAATCCCGTTCGACACATTGGCCCCGCCCTATTTTCTGAAGAGTTCTCATGCCAGCGGGCAGGTCATCATGGTGACCGGGGAAAACGCGGACCGGACGGAAGACCTCCGGACCGAGGCGTCCAACTGGCTGACGATAGACTGGTTCGATGTAAACGGCGAGCGCGGTTATAAAAACGTCCCGCGCCGGCTGATGGCGGAGCAGGCTTTGCTGGACGAAGAGGGCGAGCGTCCCTTGGAGCGACGATTTTTCGTTTTCGATGGGACGGCTCGAATAATCAACACGACCTTCGTGGAAGAAGGCCGGCTGCGCAGCGGCGCGTTCCACACGCGGGACTGGCAATATCTCGATTGGTATTTCACCCGCAAGGTGACGCGGAAATTCCCGAAGCCCGAGCGTCTCGATGACATGATAAGAATCGCGGAGCTTTTGGGCAAAGGGATCGATCACGTTCGAGTCGATTTTTTTGATTGCGGAAGCCGGATTTTCGTTGGCGAGCTGACCTCGTATTCCTGGAGTGGTTTGGCCCGTTTCAATCCTCCCGCAGCGGATTTGATGCTAGGTAGCTATTGGCGGTTGAGATGGCCGCGATTACGCGCGATCAAGGCCATCCTGTTCACCGACCGGTAAAGCTATATACAGCCCCCGCCCGGGCGGGGGCGATTGGCGGCGAGCGCGCCGGATGCTACCGCCAAGCGATGTTCAAGCGTATCGTGAGCACCGCGCCGGTCCAGGCGATGCTGTCCCGGTTGGCCGGGATATATATGGATTTCGCGGTGCGGACGACCCGCTGGGACATCGAAGGCAGGGAGCAGCTTTCGCGCCTGGCCTCCGGCGCGCCCTGCATCGTGGTTTTCTGGCATGAATGCCTGCCGGCCTGCCTGCCGATGGTGGTGCGGGAAAGGCGCCGCCATGGCTGCCCGAAGCCGGGCGTGGTGCTGGCCAGCCGGCACCGGGACGGGCGGCTGATCGGCAATGTGGCGCGCTATTTCGGGCTTGGGCTCGTATTGGGCTCGACCTCGCGCGGGGGCGCGGCCGGCCTGCGCAACCTGCTGGCGGCGCTGCGCGGCGGCGTCGATATCGGCATAACGCCGGATGGCCCTCGCGGGCCGCGCCGGGTGGCGGCGCCGGGGGTCGCGCGGCTTGCGGCCCTGGCGGGCGCGCCGGTTTTGCCCATGGCGGCCTGGACGCGCTTCGCCATAACCCTCCGCTCCTGGGACCGGATGCGCATTCCCGTGCCGTTCGGGCGCGGGCGGTTCGTTTGCGGCGAGATGCTCGCGGTCCCGCGTGAGGGCTGGATGGCGGCGCTGCCCCGGGTGGAAGCGGCCCTGACGGCGGCGCTCCGCCGGGCCGAGGCGCCGTGATGCGCCTGGCCGGCCGGACCTATGCCGGGATCGCGACCTTGGCCGCCCCCTTGCTGCGGCGCATGCTGGAGCGCCGGATCGCCCTGGGGAAGGAGATCGGCGAGCGGCTGCCCGAACGCCGCGGCCAAGCCACCCTGGCAAGGCCGGAGGGGCGGCTTTTCTGGTTTCACGCGGCGAGCGTGGGGGAGACCTTGTCGCTGCTGCCGGTCATCGGCGCGCTGGAGGGCCGGGCGAGGGTGCTGCTGACCACCGGCACCGTGACCGCCGCGCGGCTGGCGGCGGAGCGGCTGCCCGAATTCGCGCTGCACCAGTTCGCGCCGCTGGACGTGCCGGGATGGGTGCGGAGATTCCTTGATCATTGGCGGCCGGACTGTTCGGTCTTCGTGGAGAGCGAACTCTGGCCCGCGACCCTGATCGCGCTGGATGCAAGGCGAATCCCGCGCTTTCTGGTAAATGCCAGCCTCTCCGCCCGCAGCGCCGCGCGCTGGCGGCGCGCGCCGGGGCTTGCGCGCGACCTGCTTGGCGGCTTTCGCGCCGTGCATGCGCAATCGTCGGCGGATGCGGAACGGCTGGCGGCGCTCGGCGCCGCGCCGGTGCTGCGATGGGGTAATCTGAAATACGCATCGGCCCTGCTGCCGGTTGACGAAGCGGCGCTGGCCGACATGCGGCGCGAATTGCAAGGCCCGGTTTGGGTGGCGGCCAGCACGCATCCCGGCGAGGAGACGGTCGTGATCGCCGCGCACCGGCTGCTGGCGCAACGGCTGCCGGAAATCACCACGGTGATTGTTCCCCGGCATCCGGCGCGCGGGGCGGAGATCGCCGCGCTTGCCGGCGGCCTGCCGGTGGCGCGGCGCGCGCAGGGAGCATCGCCGCGAGGCGGAATTTACGTCGCCGACACGCTGGGTGAACTCGGACTGTTCTACCGGCTTTGCCCCTGCGCGTTCGTGGGCGGATCGCTGGTGGCGATTGGCGGGCATAATCTCGCGGAAGCGGCGCGACTCGGCGCCGCGCTGCTCACCGGCCCCGACACGCGTGAGATCGCCGAGCAGGTGGAGACCTTGCGGCAAGCCCGCGCGCTGACGGAGGTGACCGATGCGAACTCGCTCGCGGCCGGCGTGCTGGCCCTGTTGGAGGACGAGGTCGCCGCCCTGGAAATGGGCGCGAGGGGCTTGCGGGCATTCGACGGGTTTGCCGATCTGCCCGCCCGCCTGGCCGCCCTGATTCTGGAGGCCTGCTCCTGAAAGCGCCCCGTTTCTGGACCCGGCGCGGGCCGGCGGCGGCCTTGCTAGCCCCGCTTGGCGGCGTGACCCGGGCGCTCACCGCGCGCCGCTTGCGCCGGCCGGGCTATGCGCCGGGGATTCCCGTGCTTTGCGTGGGCAATGCGGGGGTTGGCGGCGCGGGCAAGACAATCGTGGCGCTGGACCTCCTGGCGCGGCTGCCCGGCCGGCCCTTTTTTCTGACGCGCGGCTATGGCGGCCGGTTGGCCGGCCCGCTGCGTGTCGGCGCCGGGCATGGCCCGCGCGAGGTGGGCGACGAGGCGCTGCTGCTGGCGGCCGCCGCGCCCACCATCGTCGCGCGGGAC
>JAJYAF010000347.1 GCA_021779655.1 Pseudomonadota bacterium | reverse complement strand
TCCGATCTCGGCACCATGGTGAGCGAGATCACCTTCTGCCCGGTGACCAGATTCGCCGACTCCACCTCCGCCCGCATGCCGCGATCGACGAGTTTCTGGAGGAGAACCGCGACCTTCGACGGGGTTTCGAAACCATCCCGGCGCTCGGCGCGCTGCGGTTGCAGCATCATGGAGACGCGCACCCTGCCATCGCCGGTTTGCTGATCGACCACCAGGCTGACGCCGGTGACCACGCCGACCTGAATGCCGTAAACCTGCACCGCGGCGCCCCGCTGCAGACCGGCGACCGAGGAGCGGAAATAGGCGACCGCCGGGATGAGTTGTTCATAGCCGGAGGATTCCGCTTCCTGCTTGGTGTCGAAGAGCTGGAAGCTGGCGCCGCTCGGGCTTGGAGCGTCATGCACGGCCTGGGGTGGAAAATCGAACGTGACGGCACCGGCGAGGATGGCCTGGATCGATTCGAATTCAAGATGAAACTGCCCCGGCTGGACATCGAGCGAAACGCCGGACGTGTCCCAGAAATGGCTTTCCGGCCGGACGAAATCGTCGAACGGCGCGCGGACGAAGATGCTGATCCTGACCGGGCTGATGCCGTTGCCGATGTCGTAGCCCAGCACTTCGCCCACCACCACGTCGCGGAACATGACGGGCGAGCCGGTGCGCAGCGAGCCGATCCGGGGCGCGTAGAGCGTGTAGGTGCGGCCGGGCTCGTCGGAACGCACGCCGGGCGGGCCATCCAGGCCGACGAAATGAGTTTGGTAGCGGCCGCCGGGCGGTCCGGGGTCGACCGCGATGAAGGCGCCGCTGACGAAGCTGCCGATGCTGGAGGGATCGACCAGCGAGATATGCGCGCCCTCGACCCAGAAACGCGCGTGATCGGTCAGGAAGCGGCGGCCCACGCTGTTCATCTGGACATGCACGATGACGTGGCTGTTGTCGCGGGAGAGATCGATCCCCTCGACCGTGCCGAGCGCCACCGCCTTGTATTTCACCTGGGTCTGGCCGCTGGTCAGGCCGTCCGCCGATTTCAGGGAAAGCGTGAGTTCCGGCCCCTGCTCGATATAGGTCCGCCAGCCGAGATAGACCGCGATGCCCGCGGCGAGCAGCGGGATCAGCCAGACGAAGGAGAAGCGACGGCGCCGCAGCCGCGCCACCGGCGGCTGTTGGGGTTGCTGCCGGGGCGGCTCGGGGGATGGTTCGCTCATGCTTTGCCGGCGGCGAGGCGCGCCGTTCGCGCGGGCTGCCCGGCGCGATCCCACATGAGCCGGGGGTCGAAGGCGGCGGCCGCGAACATCGTTAAAATCACCACGCTGGCGAAGCAGGTCGCCCCGAACTCCGCCTGGACCTGGTCAAAAATGCCGAACCTGACCAGGGCGACGAGAATCGAGAGCATGAACACGTCGATCATCGACCAGCGGCCGATGAAATCGACGACACGAAACGCGACCGTGCGTCCCAGCAGATGCTCTCCGCTGCCGAACTGCGTGGCGACGAGCATGTACATCAGCGCGAGCAGCTTGGTGATGGGGATCGTGATGCTGGCGATGAATACCAGCACGCCGAGCGGCCACAGCCCGCTCTCGAACAGCTCGAATACCCCACCCATGATAGTGTATTCCTGGGTGTGCACCAGGTTGGAGATTGTCATTACCGGAAACAGGTTGGAGGGGATGTAGAGTATCAGCGCCGCGATGACGAAGGCCCAGCTCCGGGCGATGCTCGCGGGCTTGCGGTCCTCAAGCGCAATGGAGCAGCGCCGGCAGACATCGCCCGGCAGCGCCCGGTTGATCAGCCCGCAGCTCTGGCAGCCGATCAGCCGCGCTCCCGGCGCGGTGGCGGTCTGGCAGGTCCGGCTCCGGGACCGGCCGTCGTCGATGGTCCGCCAGACGGCTTCGGAGTCCAGGAACGTGTCGGTGGCGGCGACGCAGAGCATCAGCCCGGCCAGGGCGAACAGCGCGGTGTCCAGGCGCACCTGCGCGAGCGAAACAAGCCGCGAATAGGCGACCAGGAAGCCCAGCAGGTATACATCCACCATTGCCCAGGGCCGCAACGGCTCATACCAGCGGAAGATTTCCCGCAGCAGGCTTCGCGGCACCCATTGCCTGCCGACGCCGAACAGCGTGGCGATGACGATGGTGAGCCGGGTGCCGGGCGCGACCACCGTAACCAGCAGCACCATGATCCCGATGAAATACCAGCCTTGCGCCACCAGCTCCTCCGGCCCGGTTTCGAGCCGCGCCAGCCGGAAATGCCCGTAGGACGAAATCTCCAGAAACGGCGCGACCGCCGCGAAGAGGAAAAACGCGGCGCCGGCCACCGCGCAGGCGAGCGCCAGCTCGAAGCTTCTGCCCCGCGGCGCCGGCAGCCCTTGCCCGCAGCGGGGGCAGTCCGCCCTGAGGATGGTGGGGGTTACCGGCACGGAGCAGATCAGCCCGCAATGCGCGCATTCCCGCAAATCCTCTTCCCGTAAATCCTCCCCGAGGTTCCCGGCCGGATCACCGGCGGTTGTTGCGCCCGTCATCCGGCCGGCCATCGGAACAGCATGTTCATGAACCGGATATTTTGCCGGACCCTCGGATAATCAACCGTACCGCGATTTTTCCCTGAACCGGGGCGGGTGCGGCCTTCGCTCCGGGGTGCGTTTTGCAGCCGCTGCGGGCATGATGGTATCATGCAGTGTATCAGGCGCCGGGCCTGCTTAAGGAGACGTTGCTGCGATGCCATGGGATAACAGCGGCGGGGGGCGCCGGCGTTCGTTCAATGTGCTGGGCGGCCTGCTGGAGCCTTGCTCATTCGACCCGCTTACCGGGTTCTTCCGCGATGGCTGCTGCGCCACCGGCCCGGAGGATATCGGCAGCCACACGGTTTGCGCGGAAATGACGGCGGCCTTTCTCGCCTTCAGCGCCGCTCGCGGCAACGACCTCGGCACGCCGCGGCCGGAATTTGGCTTTGCCGGCCTGCGGCCCGGCGACCTGTGGTGCCTGTGCGCGCCGCGCTGGCAGGAGGCCCTGGCGGCCGGCGCCGCGCCCCGGGTGCGGCTGCGCGCCACGGAAATGGGCGCGCTGCACTATTGCGGCCTCGAGGACCTCAGGAAATTCGCCCTCGACCAGGAATGACCGGCGGCCGCGCCCGGGCCTCCGGGTGGCGGGCCTCCGGGTAGATGCTGAAGCAGATGATCGTCTTCCAGCCGCTTCTGCCGCTGCCGCTGCTGCTGCCTGCCGGACTGCTCTGCGCGGCCGCCCTGCTGGCCGCGCTGCTCGCCCGGGCGCGCGGCGCGCTATGGCGCTGCGCCGGCTGCGCATTGCTGCTGCTGATCCTGAGCGGCCCGAACAGGCTGCTGCGGACCCTGCGGCCGCTGCCCGATATTGTCACCGTCGCGCTGGACCGCTCGCAATCCATGGGGATCGGCGGCCGCGCCGGACTCGCGGCCCGGGCGCTCGCGGATCTGCGCGGGCAGGCGGCGGGAGTGCCCGGCCTGGAACTGCGGCTCGCCGACATTCCTCCCGCGCCGGATGGCGGCACGCCGCTGTTCACGGTTTTGCGCCAGGCGATGGCCGGTATTCCGGCGGCGCAGCGCGCCGGGATCGTTCTGCTCACCGACGGCGAGGTTTCCGACGCGCCCGGCCGGAGCGATCCCGGCGCGCCGGTCACCACG
>JAJYAF010000346.1 GCA_021779655.1 Pseudomonadota bacterium | reverse complement strand
CTGCTTCCGGAGCCGGAGGAGGACGAGGAAGCCGGGCTGGGGGCGCGGAGCCTGGCCGCGCGGCTGGCCGATTTGCAGGCGATGCGCGGGGCCGCCCTCTGGCTCGGGCAGCGGCCGCAGCTTGGCTGGGATGTGTTCGGGCGCGGCGTGGCGGAGGATTTCACCGAGACCGACCGCTCCCGCCTGAAGCTGGAGATGAGCAGCCTGCTTTCCGGCTATCTGGCGGCCCGCCGGCGCGGGGCGGCACGGCAGCAATACCGGCCGAAGCCGATGGTCTATTTCACGGTTCAGAACGCGCTTGAACGGCTGTCCCGCCTGCTGGGCCGCCTGCCGGACTGGTCCACGCTTGAGGCATTTCTGCCGGAAGATTTAAGCGATGGTCTGCCGCGCCGCGCTGCCTTATCAGCAACCTTGGTGGCCAGTCTGGAAATGGCCCGCAGCGGCGCGGCCACGTTGCGCCAGCACCGGCATTTCGGGCCTATCCTGCTGAAGATCGGTGACGGGAGCGACCGGTATGACTGAGCATGACTGAGAGCGACGAGACATTCGGGCAGGCGGTGCGGCTCGCGGAGGCGGTGATTTTCGCCAGCCGCGAACCCGTTCCGGCCCGCAGCCTCGCCACCCTGCTGCCGGGGGAAGCCGATCTCGACGCGGTGCTGGCGGCCCTTCGCGCGACCTATGACGGACGGGGCGTGGGCCTGGTGGAAGCGGCCGGCGGCTGGCAGTTCCGGACCGCGCCGGACCTGGCGCCGGTGCTGCGCAAAGTGGTGGAATTGCCGCGCCGGCTGCCGCGCGTGGCCATGGAGACGCTGGCGATCATCGCCTATCATCAGCCGGTTACACGCAGCGAGATCGAGGAGATCCGGGGTGCTGCGCTCGCGCAGGCCACGCTCGATCTGCTGCTGGAAAACGGGCTTGTCACCACCAGGGGCCGCAGGGAGACACCGGGACGGCCGGCACTTTGGGGGACGACACCGGCCTTTCTCGCGCAGTTCGGCCTGAGCGATCTGCGGGAGTTGCCAAAGCGGGAGGAATTGCTGATCGACCCCGACCCGGTGCGCGCCCGGCCGGGCCACGCGGCTGAGCCCTCGCCCGAGGCGCTGCCTACCTCATCCCCGGAAGGCGCGCCATGACGTATCGGATCACGCGCGAGAGCCTGCTGGACGGCAGCACGCTGGAGCGGCTGCGCGGCTATGCCGAAACCTTTCCGGAAATGATGTACCGGACCGAGGCGGAAATGGCCACGCTGCTGGAAGCCATGCTCGCGGAGCACGATCCGGCGCGGGACCTTCATGTTTTCGGCTACGGCTCGCTGATCTGGAACCCGGCCTTTCACTACGAGGAGCGGCTGCCCGCGACGGTGCATGGCTGGCACCGGCGCTTCTGCCTCAAGCTGCTGACCGGGCGCGGCACGCCGGACAAGCCGGGGCTTATGCTGGCACTGGATCGTGGCGGGGCCTGCAAGGGGGTTGCGTTCCGCATCGCGGCGGACAAGGTTCGCCAGGAGCTTGGCATTCTCTGGCGGCGCGAAATGTTCGGCGGCGCCTACCATGCCCGCTGGGTGAAGGTGAAAACGGCCACCGAAGAGCGGCGGGCGGTTACTTTCGTGTGTAACCGCAAGCATCCGCGCTACGTGCCGGAGATCGGCGATGCGGAAATCGCGCGGCTGATCGCCACCGGCTGCGGCGATCTGGGCAGCTGCCGCGAATATCTGGAAAACACGGTGGAGCATCTGGCGGCGCTGGGAATGCGCGATTCCGGGCTGATGCGGATTGTCAGGGCTTTGCCGAAGCCTTGAGAGCCTGCTAGCACCCGAACCGCGATGTTCGGACTTTCCTGGGGCGAGATCGGGCTGATCATGGCGGTGGCGCTGATTGTCATCGGGCCGAAGGATCTGCCCGTCGCCGTCCGCTTCGTGACGGCCATGATGAAGAAGGCGCGCGGCATGGCGGCGGAATTCCAGGGCCATGTGGATGAGATGATGCGCGAGGCGAATCTCTCGGAGGTGCGCGCCGAGATCGACAAGATCCGCAATTTCGACTTCAAAGGCGCGGCGGAGAAGCATATCGATCCGGACGGCAGCCTGCGGGCATCGATGCCGGCGGAGACGTGGCTTTCGGGCAGCGCGGGCGCCCCGCATGCGGCGCGCCCGGCGGCCGGCGGGGATGGCGAGGCGGCGGCGGCGGCGGACGTTCCGGAGGGTCCGGCCTTTATCCCGCCCGGCGAGGCGCGTAAGCCCCCCATGCCACCCTTTATTCCGCCCGGCACCCGGCGTTGGGGCAACTAGGGATGGACGCGGTGAACGAGCAGGCGACAAATCCCGACGATGAGATCAACGACAAGGAAATGCCGCTGCTGGAGCATCTCGCGGAGTTGCGCCGACGGCTGATCTGGTCCGGGGCGGCGCTGGTCGTGGCCTTCGGCATCTGCTATTATTTCGCGCCGCAAATCTACGGCTTTCTCGCGGCGCCGCTCGCGCATGCGCTACAGGCGCGGGGGGAGAAGCCGCAGCTGATCTACACCGCGCTGTACGAGGTTTTCTTCACGTATATCCAGGTGGCGCTGTTTGCCGGCCTGTTCCTTGCCTTTCCGCTCATGGCCACGCAGCTATGGCTGTTCATCGCGCCCGGGCTCTACCGGCGCGAGAAGCGGGCGATGCTGCCGTTCCTGATCGTAACGCCGGTCTTGTTCTTCCTCGGCGGGGCGCTTGCCTATTACGTGGTGCTGCCCACCATCTACCGCTTCCTGCTCGGCTTTCAGACGACGGCACCGCGCGGCACCGGCGTGGATATCCAGCTGATGGCGAAGGTGAGCGAATATCTCTCCACGGTCATGAAGATTATTTTCGCCTTCGGGGTGAGCTTCGAGCTGCCGGTGCTGCTCACGCTTCTGGGCCGGGTTGGCATCATCAACGCGGCCGGACTACAGAAATACCGCCGCTACGCTTATGTGGGTTGCTTCATCATCGCCGCCATTCTGGCCCCGCCCGATGCGCTGACCATGTGCATCCTGGCCGGCCCGCTGCTGCTGCTCTATGAAATCTCCGTAATCGCGGTGAAGATGGCGGAACCGAAAGGGGTTAAGGATGCATGACATAAGGGCCATCCGCGCCGATCCCGCCGGGTTCGATACGGCGCTTGCCCGGCGTGGCATGCCCCCCGCCGCCGCGGCGATTCTGGAGGCGGACCGCCATCGCAAGGCGATCGTGACGGTGCTGGACAACGGCCAGGCGGCGCTTAACGACCTCTCCCGCCGGATCGGGCAGGCCAGACGCGCGGGCGAAGATACGGCGGAGCCGGAGGAACAGGCCAGGAAACTGCGCGCCATCATCGCCGAGCAAAGGGCGATGCTGCCAGAGGCGGAGCGGGCGCTGGCCGCATGGCTCTCGGAATTGCCGAATGTCCTCGACGCCTCGGTGCCCGACGGCGACGACGAGAAGGCTAATGTCGAACAGAAGCGCTGGGGCGGCATCAGGCATTTCGCATTTTCCCCGCGCCAGCATTTCGAGATCGGCGAGGCGCTGGGGCTCATGGATTTCGCGAACGCCGCGAAACTCGCGGGCGCGCGCTTCACGGTGCTCAAGGGCGCGCTGGCGCGGCTGGAACGGGCGCTCGGGCAGTTCATGCTCGACCTGCATACAACAGAGCATGGCTACACC
>JAJYAF010000345.1 GCA_021779655.1 Pseudomonadota bacterium | reverse complement strand
CCGATATCGCCGCTGTCCAGCCAGCGGCGCCCATCCGGCATGCCGCGCACGAACAGGGATTTATTCGCCGCCTCGTCCAGATAGCCGGGGGTCATGCACGGGCCGGTGAACAGCAGCACGCCTTTCTCGCCCGGCGGCATCGCCTCCTTGAACACACCGCCTTCCAGCCGGGCCACCGTGGCGCGGTGAAATGGCAGCAGCAGCCCAACCGAGCCGATGCGCGGCTTGGCCTCGCCCCAAGGCTGGGTGCCAAGACACCCCTGGAATTCCGTCATGCCCCATAATTCGCGCAGATCAATGCCGAACCGGTCGGCGAAGGCGTAGCCCAGGCTGCGCGGCATCGCGCCGCCGCCGGTGCTGAATGTGCGAAAACAATGCCCCTCGGAGGTGACGCCCGGCACGGTCATCAGCATCGCCGCGCTGGTCGGCGCGCAGGCAACCGAGGTCATCCGGTATCGGCGGGCGATGTCCCAGAAATTGCCGATCACTCCTTGATCGCGGAACCCGGCGGGCGTGAGGGTGAGCAGGGTCTGGCCCATGATGAAGGCGCGCAGGGAGAGCAGGATGGCGCCGCCGACATGGAAATTCGGCATGCCATGGCCGATGATCTCATCCTCCTCCGGACCGATGAACGCGGCGCTCAGCCAGGCATTGAGCAACTGGCCGCGCTGGGTGTGGCGCACCAGCTTGGGCGCTGCGGTGGTGCCGCCGGTGTGGAAATAGGCGGAGACGCGATCAGGGTCGGGATCGGGCGTGAAGTCCAACCCATCCTTGGGCATGGTCCGCAAGCGCGCGGCGAAATCCTCCTCTTCCGGACCGGTGGAGTCTATGGTCAGCACCGCGCGCAGGCCGGGCACCTTGGCAACCAACGCGCTCAGGCGCTGCCAGGCCCCTGGGCCATGTCCGGCATGGGCTGTCACCAGCACCGTGCTGCCTGCCGCGTTCATGATGCTGGCGATATGGTTTACTTCGAGAAACGGGTTGATCGGGTTGCACGCTCCGGCGATGGCGCCGCTCCACATGGCGATCAGCGCCTCTGGCAGCGCCGGAGCCAGCACGGAGACGACGCTCGGTGCCCCGCCGGCGAGACGATGGAAAAGATTGGCCGCCTGCTCGATGCGCGTGATCAGCTCGGCATAGGTGATAAGCCGGGGCGCGGTTTCGGGCCGCGCATCGGCCAGGAAAATATTGGCGATCTTGGCCGGATCGCGGGCGGCGGCCAGGCGCAGGCACTCGTGATAAGTCCAGGCGGGCAACAGCCCTTCCATCCCCGCCGCCTCGATGGCGGCGTGCGCCGCCGGGCCTGTGATGCAGATACGCGCCGGAGCGCGGCCGGGCGCGCCCCGGTCGATCCAGCGGGCTTCATTCACGTCCGCCTGCATTTGTTTCCCCCTTTTTTGAATGACATTATTTTCTGAGAGACATTATCCACCGACTAGCTTGGTTTTCTTGACCGGGCGCCGGAAAGCCGGAGATTGAAACGAAGTGAAATACCGCCAGCCAAACGAACCCCAGGCAACCGGGTCGGTTAATTCGCCCACGCTTTGACTCGAATCCACGCTTTGACTCGAATATCGAGCACATATTACAAATTTAATCCAGATGCCGGGCTTCGTGGCGCAAATGTCGACAACCCGAGGCGGAGGGAAAACGGAAGGCCATGGACAGTGAAACCGTGCTGCTGCGCCGCGAGGCGAATGAAATCCGTATCACCATCAACCGGCCCGCTCGGCGCAACGCGCTCAACCGCGAGGTGGCGGAGCAGATCATCGCCGGCATCGCCCAGGCGGAGGCCGATCCGGATTGCCGGGTGATCGTGCTGACCGGCGCGGGCGACCAGGCCTTTTGCGCGGGCGGCGACATCAAGGCCGGCAGCGACGGCGGCCCTTTCATTACCGATCCGTCGCAACCGGGCAATTTTGCCGGCCAGCTTATCGAGGCATTGAACACCTGCCGCAAACCGACGCTTGCGCGGGTCAACGGCGCGGCCGTGGGCGGCGGGGCCGGGATCGTTTGCGCATGCGATGTGGCGGTGATGGCCGATCATGCGCGCATCGGCACGCCCGAGGTCGCCATTGGCTTGTTCCCGCTGATGATCATGCCGCCGATGATGCGCATACTGCCCCGGCGCAAGCTGCTGGAAATGTTTCTCACCGGTGTGCCGCTCACGGCGGAGGAAGCGCTCCGGTACAATGTGGTGAATTACGTCACCGACGCGGCGGGGCTGGATGCCAAGGTGGCCGAGCTGGTCGCGCGGATCTCCGCCCAGTCGCCCACGGCGATCCGCATGGGCAAATACGCTTACCAGGCGATGGACGCGATGGCGTTTTCCCAGCAGATGCGCCTGGGCGAGACGGTTTTACCGAGGCTCGCGCAAACCGAGGATGCCCGGGAAGGGTTCGCGGCCTTCGTTGAGAAACGCAAGCCGAACTGGACCGGGCGCTGAAATTTTGGAGGGTGGGAGATGTCGGACCGGGATATGTCGGACCGGGCCATAAGCAACGGGGCCATAAGCAACGGGGCCATAAGCAACGGGGCCATAAGAATCGGCTGCGCGTCCGGGTTCTGGGGCGACACGCCGGAGGCGGTCGGCCAATTATTGACAAAGGGGAAAATCGATTACCTCGTCTTCGATTATCTCGCCGAGGTGACGATGTCCCTCATGGCGCGCGCCCGCGCCAAGGAGCCGGAGGCCGGGTTCGCCCCGGATTTCGTCACGGCGCTCACGCCATGGCTGGGGGAGATCAAACGCCAGGGCATCAAGGTGGTGGCCAATGCCGGCGGCGTGAATGCGCGCGGCTGCCGCGACGCGCTGGCCAAGGCGGCGGCCGCGGCTGGGATCGATATTTCCATCGGTGTGGTGCTGGGCGATAACTTGCGGGATCGCGAGGATGAAATCCGCGCGCGGGGTGTCGAGGAGATGTTTTCCGGCGCGCCGTTTCCCCGGGATGTCTGGAGCATGAACGCCTATCTCGGCGCCCGGCCCATCGCCGCCGCGCTGGATGCCGGGGCGGAGGTGATCATCACCGGCCGCTGCGCGGACAGCGCGGTCGCGCTGGGGCCGCTGATGCACGAATTCGGCTGGAGCGACGAGGATTGGGACCGGCTCAGCCAGGGGTCCCTGGCCGGGCATCTCATCGAGTGCGGACCGCAAGGCACGGGCGGCAATTTCACCGATTGGCGGGACGTGCCGGGCTGGGACGATATGGGCATGCCGATTGTCGAGGTCTCGCCGGACGGCAGTTTCATCATGACCAAGACGCCGGGGACGGGCGGGCTGGTGGTGCCGGGTTCGGTGGGCGAGCAAATGCTCTACGAGATCGGCGATCCACGGAATTACATTCTGCCCGATGTGATCTGCGATTGGTCGCGGGTGACGCTGACCGAGGCGGGTCCGGATCGGGTGCTTGTCAAAGGGGCGAAGGGTCGCGGTCGCACTTCGCATTACAAGGTTTCCGCCACCTATGCCGATGGCTGGCGTTGCATCGCCACGCTCACCCTCGCCGCTATCGAGGCACCCGCCAAGGCCGAGCGCGTGGCGGAAGCGATCCTCACCCGTTGCCGCCGCCTCTTCCGGGCCGGAAATCTGGGCGATTTCCGGGAGGTGAGTGTCGAGGTGCTGGGCGCGGAGGCATCCTATGGCGCCAATGCCCGGGCCCAGA
>JAJYAF010000344.1 GCA_021779655.1 Pseudomonadota bacterium | reverse complement strand
CATACCAATCCGCATTTTTGCGGATTGGTATAAGGCTTTGATGTCGCGCGCGGCCGCCCCGCCAACCCCGCGCGCATACCAATCCGCATTTTTGCGGATTGGTATCACATCGTTTTTGCCATACTAGGCCATGAGGGAGGGATCGATCATGGCGGCAGACCCGCAGCGGAACCCGGATTTGCAGCGTTCATCGAAACCGCGGGCCGTGTCGGCGAAGGCCGAGAAGCTGGACAAGGCGGCGCTGCCGGAGGCGCTACGGCAGGCCGGGATCGATCTCGCCGCCAGCGAAGACGACTATGCTACGGGCTCGAACGCGGCCGGTGTCTCCGACCTCACCCTGGAGCAGGCGATCGGCGCGCAGGTTCGGCAGCTGCGACGCCGGGTCGGCATCACCGTTTCCGAACTGGCGGGCGCCGCCGGGCTCTCCGGCGGCATGCTCTCGAAGATCGAGAACGGCCAGATCTCACCCTCGCTCGCCAGCCTGCAAGCGCTGGCGAGCGCGTTGAACGTGCCGCTCACCACGTTTTTCTCGAGCTTCGAGGAGAAGCGCGATTGTTCCTACGTCAAGGCCGGCGCCGGGGTGGTGATCGAGCGCCGGGGCACCCGGGCTGGCCATCAATACAGCCTGCTCGGCCATGCGCTGGGCGGCGCCGTGGTGGTGGAGCCCTATCTCATCACGCTGCAAAAGGATGCCGTTCCCTATCCCGCGTTCCAGCACGAAGGCACCGAGTTCATCTACATGCTGACCGGCGAGGTGCTGTACCGGCACGGCGACCAATCCTATCACCTGACGCCGGGCGATGCCCTGCTGTTCGATTCCGCCGCGCCGCACGGGCCGGAGAAGCTGTTGATCAAGCCGATGACCTACCTCTCCATAATCACCTATGGGCGGGAGCCACGCTAGGGATAGTTTCTTTGCAAGAATTCTTTATTCTTAAAAGTTGACGACAGCCGGCGCCGCGGATAACCTTTGCGCAGAGATTGCGACGGGTTTCGATACGATGTGCGGCATCGCCGGTTTGTTTTTGAAGAATGCAACCCTTGAGCCAGCGCTTGGCGAACTCACCGCGGCGATGCTGTCGGTATTGACCGAGCGCGGCCCCGACAGTGCCGGTTTCGCGGTCTATGGGCAGGGGCGCCCGGGTTCGCTGAAGCTTACCTTGCGCGGACCGGAGACAACCGATTTCGAGGCCCTGGCGGCGCAATGCGATGGCAGCGTCACCCGGCGCGGCGATCACGCGGTGCTGCTGGTCGCGTCGGAACGCGAGGCGGAAATCAGGGCCTGGCTCGCGCTGCGCTGGCCGGAGGTGGCGATCGTCGCTTCCGGCAGCCGCATGGAGCTGTACAAAGGCGTCGGGCTGCCGGCGGAGGTTTCGTCTCGCTTCGGCCTCGCCGGGATGAGCGGCAGCCATGCCATCGGCCACACCCGGATGGCGACGGAATCGGCGGTCACCACGCAGGGTGCGCATCCGTTTTCCACCGGGCCGGATCAGTGCCTCGTGCATAACGGATCGTTATCTAACCATAACGACCTGCGCCGCCGCCTGATCCGCGAATCGATAAAATTCGAAACTCAGAATGATACCGAAGTGGCGGCCGGCTACCTATCCTGGAGGCTCAACTCGGGCGATCGGCTGGATGCGGCGCTGCATTCGGCGCTCGGCGCGCTGGACGGCTTCTACACCTTTGCGGTCGGCACCGAAAACGGTTTCGGCGTGCTGCGCGATCCGGTGGCCTGCAAGCCGGCGGTGATGGCGGAGACCGGGGATTATGTGGCTTTCGGCTCGGAATACCGGGCGCTCGCCGATCTGCCGGGCATCTCGTCGGCGCGGCTGTTCGAACCGGAACCCGCCCAGGTGTATTTCTGGGAGCGCGCGGCATGAGGGCGGCGCTGCAGCGAAAAGATCAGACGAGCGATGCGGAGTCGGTCGACCTGTCGAAGAGCAATCTGCGAGAATTGAACATGACCTTGCAGGGGCTTGCCGCAGATACCAACCGCACCGCCTGGGAAATCCACAACCCGCGCGGCGCGCATGCCGTGGCGGTGGGCATCACCGCGCCGGTATCGATCGAGATCAACGGTCCGGTCGGTTATTACTGCGCCGGAATGAACTGCGGCGCCGAGGTGGTGATCAACGGCAATGCTGGCCCGGGTGTTGCCGAAAACATGATGTCGGGGCGGGTGCATGTGCGGGGCGATGCCAGCCAGGCGGCCGGCGCCACTGCGCATGGCGGGCTGCTGATCATCGACGGCAATGCCAGCACCCGCTGCGGGATTTCGATGAAGGGTGTCGACATCGTGGTGAAGGGATCGGTCGGGCATATGACCGGCTTCATGGCGCAATCGGGACATCTGGTGGTGCTGGGCGATGCCGGCGAGGCGCTGGGCGACAGCCTTTACGAGGCGAAGATCTTCGTGCGCGGCAAGGTTCGCAGCCTTGGCGCCGATTGCGAGGAGAAGACGATGACCGAGGCGGATGCGGACAAGCTTAAGGCGCTGCTGGAAAGCGCAGGGGTGAGCGACAATATCGCTGGCTTCCGGCTCTATGGTTCGGCGCGCAAACTTTACCACTTCCACGTCGATCACGCTGGGTCGTATTAGCGCCATGGCCGGTTCCCCAGGTTTCCACACTCAGGCGACGCCGCCGCGCTTCTCCGCCACCTTCGACCGCCAGGCGATCGCCGAAATACAGCGCGCCGCGGAGACCGGCATCTATGACATTCGCGGCGGCGGCGCCAAACGGCGGCTGCCGCATTTCGACGACCTGCTGTTCCTTGGCGCCTCCGTCTCCCGCTATCCGCTCGAGGGCTATCGAGAACGTTGCGATACCGATGTAATTCTTGGCACCCGTTTTGCCCGCAAGCCGCTGCATCTGAAAATCCCGGTGACCATCGCCGGCATGAGCTTCGGCGCGCTTTCCGGACAGGCAAAGGAGGCATTGGGTCGTGGCGCCACCAACGCCGGCACCTCCACCACCACGGGCGATGGCGGCATGACGCCTGAGGAGCGCGGGCATAGCGCGCTGCTGGTCTATCAATGCCTGCCGTCGCGCTACGGCATGAATCTCCAGGACCTGCGCCGCGCCGATGCTATCGAGGTCGTCGTCGGCCAGGGCGCCAAGCCGGGCGGCGGCGGCATGCTGCTCGGGAAGAAGATCTCGCCGCGGGTGGCGGCGATGCGCAACCTGCCGGAAGGGATCGACCAGCGCTCCGCCAGCCGGCATCCGGACTGGACCGGCCCCGACGATCTCGAGATCAAGCTCCTGGAGCTGCGCGAACTCACCAACTGGGAGAAGCCCATCTATGTGAAGGTCGGCGCCAGCCGGCCGTACTACGACACCGCGCTGGCGGTTAAGGCGGGCGCCGACGTCGTGGTGCTGGATGGCATGCAGGGCGGTACCGCCGCCACCCAGGAAGTGTTCATCGAGCATGTGGGCCTGCCGATCCTGGCGGCCATTCGTCCGGCGGTGCAGGCGCTGCAGGAACTGAGGATGCACCGGAAGGTGCAGCTGATCGTCTCCGGCGGCATCCGCAGCGGTGCCGATGTCGCCAAGGCGCTGGCCCTGGGCGCCGATGCGGTGGCCATCGGCACCGCGGCGCTGATCGCACTCGGCGACAACGCGCCGGAACTTGAGCCGGAATATCGCAAGCTCGGAACCACGGCCGG
>JAJYAF010000343.1 GCA_021779655.1 Pseudomonadota bacterium | reverse complement strand
ACATTCCGCGCCGCCTGGGGTTTTCCACGAACGACCGGCTGCGGGTGTGAGCGCCCGGCATGTCGCGAAGCGCGTTCGAACCCGGCGCCTATGTCCGCCATCCGAAAAAACCGGAATGGGGGCTGGGGCAGGTCCAGTCGGCAATCGGCAGCCGGGTGACCGTGATGTTCGAACACGCGGGCAAGGTGGTGATCAATACCGAACAGGTATTTCTGGAACGGCTGGACGACCCGGCGTGAGCGGCATCTTGCATATGCCGTTTTATCCTGACAATCAGATACAGCGACAGCCATAGGGAATTTCCGCCTGATGCCGACCGCGCGCCCCGCAGCGATTTCTGCCGGTTCATCGGCGCCGGACTGGCATGGCGCCATGGACGAGGCGCTGCGAAGCGCGCCCGCCTTCGAAACGGGCGAGGGCTTCCCGCGCGGCTGGTGGCGGCACCTTGGCCGGCATGGCGTGCTCGGCCTGGGTTTCGCGGTGGAAGGCGGCCCGGGCGCCGCCGATGCCGTGCTGGTCAGCGCCCTCGCGGAGCGGATCACGCATGCCACCGGCCGGCTGGGGCTGGCCACGGCCTGGATGATGCAGCAACTGCTCGGACGCTACGTGCTCGGCCCGCTCATGCGCAATCCGGCGCAAAGCGGCTGGGCGGGCGCGCTGCTCGCCGCAATGGCGCAAGGGGAAAGCCTGGTGGCGCTGGCCATCTCCGAGCCCGGCGCGGGCGCGCACCCCAAGCTTCTGCAAACCCGGGCGATCCGGGACGAGGACGGCGCGGGCTGGACTCTGAGCGGGCGCAAGGCATTCGTGAGCAACGGTCCCGCCGCCGACGCGATCGTCGTGCTCGCCGTCAGCGATGTGCGGGAGGGCCGCAAGCGCTTCGACGCGTTTTTGCTCGATGCGCGGACCCCCGGCCTTACCCGCCAGCCCAACGCGCGCGTGCAGGGGCTGGCGCCGCTCGGCCATTGCGATCTGCTGCTTGAATCCTGCCGCGTGCCGGAAAGCCGGCGTATCGGCCCGCCCGGACAAGCTTTCGAAACCATCGCCAAGCCGGTGCGCGCCGTCGAGGACGCGCTGCTGCCCGGGCCGCTGCTCGGCGCCATGCGGCAGGCACTCGAATGGGGTGGGCAAACATTGGCCGCGCGAGGCGCGGCGGAAGGTGATGCGGTGCGCGAAATGGGGGCGCTGCGGCTCGAATGGGAGGCTTTGCATGCCGTTCGGGACGCGCTCGCCCAAGCGCTTGAGGCGCAAGAGGGCGACGTGCCGGGGGACGAGGCGCTGGCCTTCGCCGCCGTCGGTGCGCGCCGCCTGTTCGAGCGCTGGCAAGCGGCTTGCCAGGCTTTCCTGGAGGCGCATCATGTTCTTGAGCCGGATGCGTCCCCCCCCGATTTCATTCGTGACCTTCGGCTTGTATTGGGCATAGCGCGAAGCGTTTCGCAGTCCCGGCAACTTCAGAAAGGGCAACAGATGTTGCAATCATTTTCCGCATGAAAACAAATCAATCCGACCGGTTCGTTTCCATTGACAGCGTTGCCCGCGGCTTCGCCTCCGTCGATTATATCGCCAGCCCCGCTATCGCTACCTCGGTGTATCTCGGCTTTCATCTCGAAAAGCCGATCCTCATCGAGGGCCCGGCCGGGGTGGGCAAGACCGAACTCGCCAAGAGCATGGCGGAGCTTCTGGGACTGCCGCTGATCCGTATGCAATGCTACGAGGGGCTCGATGAGGCGAAGGCGCTGTATGAATGGAAATACGGCAAGCAGCTCCTCTATACCCAATTGCTCAAGGACAAGCTCGGCGAGATGATGCAGGGCGCCGTGACCCTGGCCGATTCCATGGAACGGCTGCACGCCCATGACGATTTGTTTTTCAGCCAGCATTTTCTGGAGCCGCGCCCGCTTTATCAGGCGCTTCATCAGGAGAATGGCTGCGTGCTGCTCATCGACGAGGTCGATAAATCCGACCCTGAATTCGAGGCGTTTCTGCTGGAAGTTCTCTCTGATTTCCAAATCTCGATTCCCGAGCTCGGGACGATCAAGGCCAAGATCAAGCCGATCGTATTTCTGACCAGCAACAACACGCGCGAGATGAGCGACGCGCTCAAGCGCCGCTGCCTGCATCTCTACATTCCGTTCCCCGAGCCGGCCTTGGAGCGGCGCATACTCGAGCGGCGGGTGCCCGGCCTTTCCGAAACGCTCAACCGGGAGCTGGTGGCTTTCATCCAGGCGGTGCGCCAGCTCGACCTTAAAAAACTTCCCTCGGTGAGTGAAACCATAGACTGGGCGAAAACCCTGCTGCTCTTGAATGCCGAGCATCTCGGCCTCGATCTGGTGCGCGAGACCCTCAGCGTGTTCCTCAAGTTCGAGCAGGATATCGCCACGACCAATGAACACATGCGGCAGTTGCTGGAAGCTGTCGGCAAGGAAGCGGATTTAATCAATGCAAGCAATACTTGAGGATTTTTTCAAGGCACTGCGCGGCAGCGATCTCGAACTGCATCTGAACGCCGAAGTTGACGCGGCGCGGGCGGTGGCGCTTGTCGGCTGGGACGACCGCGGCACGCTGAAAAACGCGCTGGGCACGACGATTGCGAAAACCACCGTGGACCGGGCGATATTCGACGAGGCTTTCGACCGTTTTTTCCAGTTCGACGCGTTCCGGAGCTTAGAGGAACAACGGGCTGCCGGCGAGGCCGCCAGCCCCGGTTCCGACCAGCCAGCCTCTGATTCTTCCAATAGCGAGGGTCTCCGGATGGGCTCGGGAGGTCCCGGTGGGTGCCGTGGGCGCGGGGGAGGGAAGACGCTATCCGAGCTGCTTCTTTCCGGAGATTCGGCGGCGCTTGCCAAACGCATGCAGGAAGCGGCGCGCAGTGTCGGCCTTACCGATATCTGGTTCTTCACCCAGAAAGGTTACTATACCCTGCGAATCCAGATGGCGATGGGGCTGGAATCGCTCGACCAGGAAATTACCGACACCAGACGCGCCGGCGCTTATACGCGGGCGGAGGTACTGGAACGCGCGCGCAAACGCCTGTTCAACGAGGTGCGCAATTTTGTCGAGCGCCAGCTGGCCCTTTACGGCACGGCGCCGACGCGCCAGATGCATGACGATTTTCTACAGACCCAGAAACTCTCCAGCATCGAGGCCCGCGATTTCGAGCGGATGCATATCATCGTGCGGAAGATGGCCAGGCGGCTGGCCGAGCGTCATGCCCGGCGCAAGAAACAGCGGGTGCGCGGTCAGCTCGATTTTCGCAAAACGCTGCGGCGCAACGCCGCCTATGGCGGCATCCTGTTCGAGACCTTCTGGCGCACCAAGGTCGTGGACCGGCCGCGCGTGATCGCCATTTGCGATGTCAGCGGCTCGGTGCGTCAATATGCGCGCTTCCTGCTTCTGTTCCTGTACAGCCTGGATGAGCAGATGAGCGGCGTGCGCAGCTATGCCTTTATCAATCATCTTGTGGATATCAGCGAGACATTCGAGCGCCTTCCGGTTGAGCAGGTGGTGGACAAGGTGATCAATGCGGTCGGCGGCTGGGGCAGCGATTATGGCCGGACCTTGCTCGATATCGAAGAGCAGTTGCTCGACCGGATCGACCGGCGCACCACGATTCTTTTTCTTGGCGACGCGCGGAACAACTACAACAAGGCGCATACCGAGGTGATGCGCATGCTCC
>JAJYAF010000342.1 GCA_021779655.1 Pseudomonadota bacterium | reverse complement strand
TTCCGATCTCGCCGCCGGCTTCATGATCCGTGACGGCAGGCGGGCGGAGCCGGTCGCGGAGTTCACGCTGGCCGGCCATGCCCTGGAAATTTTCGCCGGGCTGCGGCCGGCGAACGACCTCTCCTTCAAGCGCGGCATCAACGCGCCCACGCTGCGGCTGGACAGCCTGACCCTGGCCGGCGGCTGAGGTGATAACGAGAAGTTAATAGAAGCCCGCACGATTAAAATCCGTACAGCGGAAACTCCCATGGGCCGTGGCCGCCGCCGGGCGGTTTCCTCTGGCGCGGGCAGAGGGTAGAACCGGGGCCATGGTCGTCCCCCCCTTGAGTCTGCGCGGCGTGTATAATTCGCTTCGCGTGCCAACGCTGGCCGACTGGAAATTTTCGATCAAGGCATATGTGGCGGCGGCCTTCGCGCTGCTCGCGGGTTTCAGCCAGAACCTGGAAAACCCCTATTGGGCGGTGGTGACGATCTATATCGTGCTGTCGCCGCCCGAGAGCGGCGCCATACGCTCCAAGGCGCTGTTTCGTTTCATCGGCACCATCGGCGGCGGCACCGTGGTCATGGCGGTGACCGGGGTGTTCGGCGACCAGGTCGGAATTCTGGCCGTCGTGACGCTCTGCCTTGTCACCGTCACGACCTATCTGCGGCAGATCATCCGGACGCCCGCCAATTACATGTGGTTTTCGAGCGGGGTGACGGCGGGGGTGGTGGGGCTTACCAACCTGCTTCAGCCCGTCAACATGTTCGATTACGCAACGGCGCGGATGGGGGAGATTTCGCTGGGCATTCTCGCCATCACCGCCGCCGACAGCCTGCTCTGGCCACGGCCGATGACGCCGGATTTCCTTGCCACGCTCGTCAAATGGCGGGGCCAGGCACGGGACCAGGCGGCGGACGCGCTGGAACTCATGAGCGCGGCCGCTGTCGGCGAGGCGCGCCTGCAGGAGATCCGCCAGGGGCTGCGCGATCTCGCCAAGCTGGTCGGCGTGATCGACGCCAAGGGGGTGCAGCTGCCTTTCGATATCGTCCGCGCGGCGCCACGGCTGCGGCAGCTGAACCTCGTCCGCCGCCTGGTGGTGGGGCTGCTCGCCGATCTGACCCTGATGCTGTTCTGGGCGCGCGCCCTGCGCGGGGATTTGCTGCTCACGGCGCATATCGGCGAGGCGCTCGAGGATTTCCGGCGCTGGCTGGGGGAAGAGCCGGATCAGCCCAGCCGGATGACACAGGACCGGACGGCGAAGGCGGAGGCGCTCGCCGCCGCGCTGGAGGCGCTTTATGCCCGGCTCGACCCGGCCACCGACCGCAACGCGCTCAGCGAGCGGGGATTGCTCGTCAGCATGGCGGTTTTCCTGCGCCGCTGGTCGCATCTCTCGACCGTGATCCACGCCATCGCGGACGGCGCGCCGCTGCCCCCGGCGCTGGACGCCCTGGCGCGGCGCGCGAGGCCGGTGCGCAGCACGGATTATCTCGGGGCCGCGTTCGACGTGGCGCCGCTGGTGCTTTCGATGACCGTCACGCTGCTGATCTGGTATCTGACCGCCTGGAACGCCGGTGCCGGGGCGTTGCTGTTCTCCTTCATCGGCTGCGTGTTCCTGGTCGGCCAGGACCGGATTCTGAGCGCGGGCGTGGGGCTGATCTGCTGGGTTTTCATCTCCTTCGGGACGGTGTTCGTCTACCAGTACGCGGTGCTGCCACGGGTGACGGATTTTCCGGTGCTGATCGCGGTGCTGGGCTGCGCCCTGCTGCCCTTCGGGCTTCTGATGACCATGAGCATGGCGGGCATGCTGATCTGCGTCTACACCTTCGCCTTCCTCGGCTTGCAGAGCACCTACGCGGCCGATTTCGAAAGCAGCCTGCAAACCCTGTTCGCTTCGCTGACGGGACTGCTGATCGCGGTGGCGAGCCTTCATACCTGCTCCTACAGCCATGCGCGGTTCGCAACGCGGCGGCTGATCGCGGCGGTGCGGCGCGATGTTTTCGACCTCGCCCGCGCGCCGCGCACGCCGGAACGGCAGCGCTTCCTGTTCCTGGCGGTGGACCGGCTGGCCCTGTATTTCCCGGCCGCCGAGGTGCTGGCCGGAGACGGACCGATCCCGCGCCTGCGGATGCTCGATGATTTCGCCGTCGGCTTCAACCTTCTCACCTTGCGGGAGCAGGAGCCGAGCGTCTCCGCGCCGGTGCGCGCGCGGCTGGCGGCGCTGCGCGAGGCGGCCGCCGGGGCGTACCGGCGCAAGCTATCGGGAAAGGCCGATGGCGGCGCCTTCCTCGCCGGGGTGGACGCGGCGCTGGACGATCCGGTGATCTGGGCGGAGCCGGCCGCCGACCGGCTGCTGCACGCGCTGACCGGCCTGCATCTCGCGCTGCTCGATCCCGGTTCGGAGCCGGCGGCGGAGGCGGCCGCGGGATGATGCAGAATTTCCTGATGGGCGGGATCATCCTCTCCCCGCTGGTGGCGGAACTCGCGGTTTCGGTAGTGCTGACGGCGCTGATTTCCGTGCTGCTGATGCGGCTCGGCTTCTACCGGCTGGTCCTGCACCGGCCGCTCATCGAACTGGCGCTGTTCTGCATCATTCTGGGCGGTATCGTGGCCCTGACGGAAGCTGACCGGCCAACGCACGGGATGCCCATGCCGGTGAACACGCGGGCCGCGCAATGACCCGTCTGGTGGCGCCGGCCGGCCGTATTCTGCTCACCCTCCTGTTCATCGTCGCGGCCGCGATCGGCCTCGCGGTCGTGTGGCGGCATTACGAGGAGGATCCCTGGACGCGCGACGGCGTGGTGCAGGCCGACGTGGTGCAGGTCGCGGCCGATGTCTCGGGACTGGTGACCGAGGTGCGGGTGCAGGACAACCAGATGGTGCGCGCCGGGGACGTGCTGTTCATCGTGGACCGCGTGCGCTACGCCGCCACGCTGGCACAGGCGGACGCCGCCGTGCTGACGGCGCAGGCGAACGTGGAGAATGCGCGGGCCGGCATCGTCAGCGCGCAGGCGACGCTGGACAACGCCCTGCGCGAAAGGGCGCGCTATATCGCCCTCGGCAATCTCGTGAGCCGCGAGGACCGGGACCAGAAGATCACCGCCGCCGAGCAGGACCGGGCGGCGCTGTTGCAGGCCAGGGCGGGGCTGGACCAGGCCACGGCGCAGCTGGCGCAGGCGCAGGCGAACCAGCGGCTTGCCGCGATCAACATGCGGCGCTCCGCCGTGCGGGCGCGGGTGAACGGCTATGTCACCGGCTTTTCCATGCAGCCGGGCGACTATGTGAGCGCCGGAAGCCCGCAATTCGCGCTGCTGGACACCGACAGCTATTACATCCTCGCCTATCTGGAAGAGACCAAGCTGCACAACTTCCAGCTCGGCGACCAGGCGCGGGTGACGCTGCTTGGCGACAGCCGGACGATCTGGGGCCATGTGGACAGCATGGCCGCCGGGATTACCGACCGGCAGCAGAACGCCTCGGCCGTGCTGCTGCCGAACATCACCCCCACCTTCAGCTGGATTCGCCTGGCGCAGCGGGTGCCGGTGCGGGTGGTGATCGACAAGGTGCCGCCGGGCGTGCGCCTGGTCGCCGGGCGCACGGCAACCGTGATCGTTCTGCCCGGGCTTCCGCGCGTGCCGCCATCCCCGGTTCCGGCAACACCGCTCATGCCCGATACCGCGCCGCTGAACCGGCC
>JAJYAF010000341.1 GCA_021779655.1 Pseudomonadota bacterium | reverse complement strand
TGGGCGCGCCGATCGGCTTCGCCCGCGAGGCCCAGGCCTTCGTGGGGCGCGCGCATTTCGAGGCGCTGATCGAGGTGTTCGCGCATTTCGAATTCAGCGAAAAACGCCGCACCACGATGGTGGTGAAGGAGCCGATCGGCGTTTGCGGGCTGATCACGCCCTGGAACTGGCCGTTGAACCAGATCGTCTGCAAGGTTGCGCCCGCCCTTGCCGCCGGCAACACCATGATTTTGAAGCCCAGCGAGATCGCGCCGCTCAACGCCATTCTTTTCGCGGAGGCGATGCATGAGGCCGGCGTGCCGCCGGGCGTGTTCAACCTGGTGAACGGCGATGGCCCTTCGGTCGGCCAGAAAATGGCCGAACATCCCGGTATCGACATGATGTCTTTCACCGGCTCGACCCGCGCGGGCGTTCTCGTCGCCAAGGCGGCGGCGGATACGGTGAAGCGGGTGTGCCAGGAACTCGGCGGCAAATCCGCCAATATTCTGCTCGGCGATGCCGATCTCGAGGACGCGGTGCGCAAGGGCATCGATGCCTGTTTCATCAATTCCGGCCAGTCCTGCGACGCGGCGACGCGCATGCTGGTGCCCCGCCGGCTGCATGACGAGGCGGTTGCAATCGCGGCGGACGCGGCCGGAAAACAGGTCACCGGCAACCCTTTCGCCGAGGGCACAATGCTTGGCCCCCTGGTCTCGCAGGCGCAGTTCGACAAGGTGCAGCGGCTGATCAAGGCCGGGATCGACGAAGGCGCGACACTCGCGGCCGGGGGCCTCGGCCGGCCGGAGGGGCTGAACCGCGGCTATTACGCGCGGCCCACCGTGTTCGGGAACGTGACCCGGAAAATGACCATCGCGCGGGAGGAGATTTTCGGCCCCGTGCTCTCCATCATGCCCTACGATTCGGAGGAAGAGGCCATCGATATCGCCAACGACACGGTCTATGGCCTTGCCGCCTATGTGCAGGGCCGCGATTTGGGGAAGGCGCGCGAGGTGGCGGCGCGGATGCGCGCGGGCAGCGTTTATATCAACTACCCCGATATGGATTTCATGGCGCCGTTCGGCGGCTACAAGCAATCCGGCAACGGCCGGGAATACGCCGGTTTCGCGCTGAACGACTTCCTGGAGATCAAGGGGATCGTGGGCTACGGGGGCTGACCGGAGGCAGCGCTCCGGCCGGGCGGTGGGCGGCGAAGCCCTGCGGGGTGACCGCGAGCGTGCCCGCCGCCGCTGCCAGGCCCAGAAAAAACCCGCCGACGCAATCGCCCACCCAGTGATGGCCGCTCAGCACCAGGCCGGCCATCACCAGCACGATCAAACCGAGCCAGACCGCGCGGTACCGGGGCAGCCGCCACCACAGCACGAACATCGGCGCCGCGATGTAGGTGGTGTGGCCGGAGGGAAACCCGCCGTGATAGAAATCCAGGGTGAAGGGGCGAATCGCATAGGCGCCGATTCGGACCCAGGCATAGGGCCAGGGCCGGCCGATGATCCATTTCAGCTCGTCCTTGGCGATCGTCGCCACGGCGACCGCCATGCAGACGGGAAGCAGAAGATCGGCATAGGCGCCGAATGGCAGGCCCTCGCCTCTTCGCAGGGCGTAATAGGCGAAAAATACGATGGCGCAGGGCAGCGGCGCTAGCGAGGGCGAGGCCACGCCCTCCCAGAACAGCATATGCTTCTGATGATGAACGACCCAGAATTCCACCGGCTTGTCGATCCAGAGCGCGCAAACCGCGACCAGAATCGCGCAGGCAATTGCCGCATGGAGAACCGGCTTCAGCCGGGACAAGCTTTGCATGTTCTCAAACCTTCGGCCAGCGCGGTTTTCAGGGAATCAAAACGGTGCTGCCGGTGGTTTCGCGGTTCTCAAGCGCGCGATGCGCCGCCGCCGCCTCGGCCAGGGGGAAAGTCTGGTTGATCGTGATTTTCACCGCGCCGGAAGCGATGCACTGGAAGAGTTCCCTGGCGGCGCGCAGCAAATCCGCCCGCCCTGCGGTATAGGTCGCGAGCGTGGGGCGGGTGAGGTAGAGGCTGCCCCGGGCGGCAAGTACGCTAAGGTCCACCGGCGGCACCGCGCCCGAGGCGTTGCCGTAACTCACCATGAGGCCGAGCGGCGCAAGGCAGTCGAGGCTGGCGGTGAACGTGTCCTTGCCGACGCTGTCATACACGACCGGCAGCATGGCGCCGCCGGTGATCTTCTTCACCTCGGCGGCGAGATCGGCATGGCCGATGATGACGTGTTCGGCCCCGTTCGCCCGGGCGAGGGCGGCTTTCTGGGCCGTGGAGACCACGCCGATCACATGCACGCCAAGATGCTTCGCCCATTGGCAGAGAATGAGCCCGACGCCGCCGGCAGCCGCGTGGACGAGGATCGTCTGGCCCCTTTTCACCCGGTAGGTCCGGCGCAGCAGGTATTGGGCGGTAAGCCCCTGGAGCATCATCGCCGCGGCGGTCTCGAACCCGATGGTCTCGGGCAGCGGCACCAGCCGTTCCGCAGGAATCGTCCGTTCGGTGGCGTAGGCGCCGATCGCGCCGCCGGCATAGACGACGCGGTCGCCCGGGCGGAACCCCTTGACCCCCGGCCCCACGGCCAGCACGGTCCCGGCGCCTTCCATGCCGAGCGTGGCGGGCAGGGCGGTTTTGTAAAGCCCGGTGCGGAAATACACGTCGATATAGTTCAGGCCCACCGCATGATGGCGCAACAGAACCTCGCCCGGTCCCGGTTGCGGCGTGGGAACCGTTTCCCATTTCATCACTTCCGGCCCGCCGGTCTCGTGAATGCGGATCGCTTTCGACATTATTTGCTTCTACCCCGCCTTCTGTCCCGCCTTCTGGCCCGGCCTTATGGCTGCCCGCCTCAAATCGGCTGGCCTTGTTCCAGGGCCAGCAGCCGGCGCTTGGTTGCCAGGCCACCCGCGCCCGAATAGCCGCCGAGCCCTTCCGTGCCGACGACGCGGTGGCATGGGATGAAAATCGCGATCGGGTTGGCGGCGTTGGCGCCGCCGACCGAGCGGGCGGAGCCGCCCGCGATTTCCGCGATCTGCCGGTAGCTGCATGTCTGCCCCCGGGGGATCTGCCGCAGCGCCTGCCAGACGCGCTGGCGATAGGCGGAGCCGCGCGGATTAAGCGGCAATTCGGCCAGGGGCGCGCCATCGAAATAATCCTGCAACGCGGCCCGCGCGCGGAGCAGAAGGGGCGTTGTGCTCTGATCCCGCCCCCAGCCCCAATCCAGGGCGACGATTTCGCCGTTTTCCTCGGAGATGCTCAGATCGCCGACCGGCGAATGCAGGGATAGTTGCGGCAATGGCTTCTCCAGTTCATCCCGTTTTCGCGGGGCCCGCCCCGATGCGCCAGGCCGATGCCCCAACTGACCCAAGTGACCCAAGTGACACACTCTAGGTCGCCCGCCAGCCGCGATCAAGCGGTGCGGCGCGGCGCGGCCAGCCATGGCGTTTCGGGCCATTCGTGCTTCGGGTAGCGGCCGCGCATGTCGCGCCGGGCATCGCGCCAGCCGTTGCGCCAGAAATTCGGCAGATCGGCGGTAACGGCAATTGGCCGGCCGGCCGGGGAAAGCAGGGCGAACTGGAGCGGAACGCGGCCCCCCGCGAGCCTTGGCATTTCGTCGAGTCCGTAGAAGTTCCCCGCCGGGGCGGCGGCGAGCGGGACGGGCTGCGTGT
>JAJYAF010000340.1 GCA_021779655.1 Pseudomonadota bacterium | reverse complement strand
GCATTGTACGATGGCGGCCTTCTCCGGGCCGCCGCGCCGGGAACCTTGTTCATCGACTGCTCCACCATCGATGTGGATAGCGCCCGCGCCGCGCATCGGCTGGCGACGGCGGCGGGAATGGAAAGCCTGGATGCGCCGGTCTCGGGCGGGGTCGGCGGCGCCCAGGCCGCGACGCTCACTTTCATGGCGGGCGGCAGCGACAAGGCTGTCGCCGGCGCAAGACCCGTGCTTGAACGCATGGGCCGCAAAATCGTGCATTGCGGCGGCGCCGGGGCGGGGCAGGCGGCGAAGATCTGCAACAACATGATCCTCGGCATCTCGATGATCGCGGTGGGAGAGGCCTTCGTTCTCGCCGAGAAGCTGGGACTCTCCCAAGAGGCGCTGTTTGACGTGGCTTCCACCTCTTCCGGCCAGTGCTGGGCACTTACCACCAATTGCCCGGTGCCGGGCCCGGTCCCGGCGAGTCCCGCCAATAACGGCTATAAACCGGGCTTTACCGCCGCCCTGATGCTGAAGGACCTGCTGCTCAGCCAGGAAGCGGCAAAATCGGGGGGAGCGGCCACCGAGCTAGGCCGGCACGCGGCCGAGATCTTTCAAAAGTTCGTTGACGCCGGACAGGGGGGCATGGATTTCTCCGCCATCATCAACGCCATTCGCAGCGCCTCCACCCCGGAAAAATCCTAGCGCGCGGGGTTGGCGGGGCGGCCGCGCGCGAAATCAAAGCTTCGCGCGGGGTTGGCGGGGCGGCCGCGCGCGAAATCAAAGCTTCGCGCGGGGTTGGCGGGGCGGCCGCGCGCGAAATCAAAGCTTCGCGCGGGGTTGGCGGGGCGGCCGCGCGCCTCAAGCCGGGCGGACCAGCACGTGCTGCTTCCTGCCGGCGGAAAGCCGTAGCGTGCTTTCGCCGGCAATCCGCTGCGCCTCGTCGGCAATCACCGTGTCGTTCACCCGGGCGCCGCCGCCCCGGATCAGGCGGCGGGCTTCGCCGTTGCTCGCGGCGAGCCCGGCCCGATGAAACAGGGCAAAGGCGGGAATTCCCGCGGCAAGTTCGGCGGCGGGGATGTCGATGCTGGGCAGACCGTCGGCGTCCGTTTTCCCGGCAAAGGTCTTGCGCGCGGTCTCCTCCGCTTCCCGCGCGGCCGCGGCGCCATGCGCGAGCGCCGTCGCGGCCGTTGCCAGCACGATTTTCGCCTGATTGATCTCAGCGCCCCGCAGGGCTTCCAGCCGGGCGATCTCAGCCAGCGGCAGGTCCGTGAATATTTTCAGAAACCGGCCGATATCCACGTCCTCGGTATTGCGCCAGAATTGCCAGTATTGATAAGCGCTCAGCTTCTCCGCCGTGAGCCAGACCGCGCCGGCCGCCGTCTTGCCCATTTTCGCGCCAGAGGCGGTGGTGATCAGCGGCGCCGTCAGGCCGAATACCTGCCTGCCATCCGTCCGCCGCACCAGGTCGATGCCGGAGACGATATTCCCCCACTGGTCGGAACCGCCCATTTGCAGAGTCACGCCGTGGCGGCGGTTCAGTTCGCGGAAATCGTAGCTTTGCAGAATGGAATAATTGAACTCCAGAAAAGTCAGCCCCTGTTCGCGCTCCAGGCGTGACCTCACGCTGTCGAACGAGAGCATGCGGTTGACCGAAAAATATGGCCCCACGTCGCGCAGCAGTTCGATATAGCCAAGCCGGTCCAGCCAGTCGGCATTGTTCGCCAGAACCGCATCCGCCGGTCCTTCGCCAAAGCGAAGGAAAGGTTCGATATTGCGGCGGATGCCGGCCAGATTCCCGGCGATCCGCGCGTCGCTCAAAAGCTGCCGTGCCTCCTCGCGGTGCGAGGGGTCGCCGATCCGCGTGGTTCCCCCGCCCAGCAGCACCACCGGCTTGTGCCCGTGTTTCTGGAACAGGCGCAGCAGCATGATCTGCATCATGTGGCCGACATGCAGGCTGTCCGCCGTCAGATCGAAGCCGGTATAGCCGGCAACCGGCCCTGCCATGAGCGCGGCATCCAGCGCCGCTTCGTCGGTACATTGGGAGACGAAGCCGCGCGCCTCAGCCTCGATCAAAAATTCGCTTTTCGGCATGACACCCTCTTAACGCCGCTCCGCGCGCCCGCTACCACAGCCCTCATGCCGGGACAATTTCTCCGTGCCGTGGGGATGATGAGCGGTACCTCGCTCGACGGGGTGGATGCCGCCTGGGTCGAAACCGACGGTATCGTCGTCCGGCAAACCGGCCCGGGCATGACCTTGGCCTATCAGGACAGCCTGCGCGCCGATCTTCGCCGGCTGCTCGATCTCGCCCCGGCGCTCAGCCCCGGCGATTCCTTTCTGGAAGACGTCACCCGCCGGCTTACCGAGGATCATTGCGCCGCCCTCGCCGCGGTCGGCCAGGACGCCGACCTGATCGGCATGCATGGCCAGACCATCCTGCACGCGCCGGAGCGGCGATGCACCTGGCAGATCGGCGATGCCGCCTTGCTTGCCGCCCGGACCGGACTGCCCGTGGTGCATGATTTCCGCTCGGCCGATATGGCGGCCGGCGGCCAGGGAGCGCCGTTCGCGCCGCTCTATCACGCGGCTCTGGCGGAGGGCATGGAAAAACCTTTGCTCATCGTCAATATCGGCGGCGTCGCCAATATCACCTGGCTCGGCGCGGAGGGCGAAATCCTCGCCTGCGATACCGGCCCCGGGAACGGGCCGCTCGACGATTTCATCTTCCGCCATACCGGCCGCGAATTCGACGGGAACGGAGCGCTCGCCGCCTCCGGCCGCGCGCGGCCGGAGCGGCTGGACCGCCTGATGGCGCACCCGTATTTTGCTCTGCCGCCGCCGAAATCCCTCGATCGGCTCAGTTTCTCCGCATTTGTCGAAGCGGCCACACAGGACCTGACGGTTGCCGACGGCGCCGCCACCTTGGCCGCCTTCGCCGTGGCCGCCATCGCCGCGGCGCCGGTTCCCGCGCCGCCCAGACGGGTGCTGGTTTGCGGGGGTGGACGCAAGAACGCCGCCATCATGGCCGGCCTGAAACAATGTTTCGGCGTTCCGGTGGACCCGGTCGAGTCGGCGGGCTGGAATGGTGATCTGCTGGAGGCGCAATGCTTCGGCTATCTTGCCGTGCGCAGCCTCCGTGGCCTTCCCCTATCCCTGCCGGGGACGACCGGCGTGCCCCGGCCAATGCCCGGAGGAAGGCTGATCCACCCTCCGGGTCTGTAGGCGAAGCCTGGCTGAACAATCCGAGCCGGCGCCCGGGCTTGAGCCGGACCCGCCAGCTAATCGGCCGCCAGCGCCATCTGCTTGCGGGCGAGGCACTGGCTCACATAGCCTTCCACCGCTTCCGAAATCTGCTCGGCCCGGTTCGCGAACACATGGTCCGCGCCGGGGAACACCCGGTAATCGATGGAGATGCCCTTCTGCTGATTCAACTTGTCCACCAGCTTGCGCACGGTGGGTTCCGGAACCAGTTCATCGGCATCGCCATGGATGATCAGCCCGCTGCAAGGGCAGGGGGCAAGGAAGCCGAAATCATAGCCGGCCGCGGGAAGTGCCACGCTGACCCAGCCGGAAACCTCCGGCCGGCGCATGAGAAGCTGCATGCCGACAAAGGAGCCGAAGGAATAGCCGGAAATCCACAGCCCGCCATGGCCGGGGTTGAGCGCCTGCATCCAGTCCAGCGCCGCCGCCGCGTCGT
>JAJYAF010000339.1 GCA_021779655.1 Pseudomonadota bacterium | reverse complement strand
GGCGCCATATCGCCCGGCAGCGGCACGGCTCCAGGGTCGGCCAGCAGCAGCGCGCCGAGCAGAGTGGCGATGCCAAGTGAGAAGCTGGACCCCGATAGGGCGACGATCCGCCCCAACCCGGCGGGGGGCACGCCCCAATGAGAATAGAAGCGCAGGCGGATGGCCGCCGCGCTCAGCGCCGTGGCGCCTAACACGTGGCTCAGCGCGTAGGCGCAAAAAGAAGCGAGGCCGACGCGGTAAAACGGCAAAGGCGGACACTCTCCCGTACGGCGCGCGAATTTTACCCCGGGCAGATCATAGGCCGCCATGATGCAGAAGGAGACGGTGAGCAGCCCCAGCGCCCGCAGCACGTCCGGGACGGGCGTGGCGGCGAAGGCGGCGAAGACGTCTCCCAGGCTGGTATTTCTGAGAAACCCGCGCAACCCGAGGCCGATGCCCGCCAGCAGCAGCAGGCCCAGAGCCGGAGGCAGAAATTTGGTGAGCCGGCGCAAGCCTTCAGGCCGCCGTCTCCACCCGGGCAAGGCTGGCTTCGATCAGCGCGATGGTCCGCTCCACCCCGTAGAGGGCGATGAACCCGCCGAAGCGCGGCCCTTCCGGCGTGCCGAGCAGCACCTGGTACAGGCAGTCGAACCAAGCTTTGAGGGGCTGGAAGGGATGACGCTTGCCCACGGCGTAAACCAGATTCTGCAACCGCTCCGCCTCGGTCGCGCCAGGGTGCTGGGATTGTTCCCCGGCTTTCAGGCTGCGGGCGAGATCCTCCAGCGCCGCTCGCTCCACCTCCGTCGGGGAGCGGTAGCGGCGCTTCGGCGCCACGAAATCCCGGTTATAGGCGATGGCGTGATGCACGAGTTCGGCCAGAAAAGGGTAGGTCTCGGCATTCGCCCCCGGTATATAGGCGCGGATGAAGCCCCAGAGCATCTCCGGGCTGTCGGCATTGCTCACCGAGGCGAGGTTGAGCAGCATGGTGAAGCTGATGGGTGAACCCCCATGCTCGGGCAGCTTGCCGGCATGGATATGCCAGGCCGGGTTGGCGTGCGGGTCAGCCGCTATGGGCAGCGCCGCGACATTGGCGATGTATTCATCCGTGGCGCGGGGAATCACGTCGAAGAACAGGCGCTTGGCGCGCTGCGGCGCGTGATACATGAACTGGGCGAGGCTCTCCTTGGGCGCGTAGATCAGCCATTGCTCGATCGAGAGGCCGTTGCCCTTGGATTTGGAGATTTTCTGCCCTTTCTCGTCAAGGAATAATTCATAGGTGAAGGTGACCGGCGGCTCCTTGCCCAGCGCCCGGCAAATGGCGGAGGACAGTTTGACGCTCTCGATGAGATCTTTGCCGGACATCTCATAATCCACATCCAGCGCGTACCAGCGCATCGCCCAATCCGCCTTCCATTGCAGCTTGGCCTGGCCGCCGAGCACGGAGGTCTCGAAGCGCACGCCAGTCTCTGGATCGCGCCAGAACACCGTGCCGTGATCTGGGTCCACCTTTTCGATGGGAACCTGCATCACGACCCCGGTGCGGGGATGGATGGGCAGAATGGGCGAATAGGTCGCCCGCCTTTCATCGCCCAGAGTGGGCAGGATGATGCGGGTAATCTGGTCGTGATGGCGCAGCACGTGCAGCAGCGCGTCGTCGAACCGGCCCGAGGCGTAATAATCGCTGGCGGAGGCGAACTCGAACTCGAAGCCGAAAGCCCGCAGGAACTCCTGGAGCATGTTGTTATTATGCGCCCCGAAACTCTCGAATTTGCCGAACGGGTCGGGGATGCGGGTCAGCGGCTGGCCGAGATGCTGGCGCAGCATCTCCTTGTTTGGCACGTTGTCCGGCACTTTGCGCAGCCCATCCATATCGTCCGAGAAGGCGATGAGGCGGGGTTTCATGCCTGTCAGTTCGGAGAAGGCGTGGCGCACCCAGCTCGTCCGCGCCACCTCGCCGAAGGTGCCGATATGCGGCAAGCCGGAGGGGCCGTAGCCCGTTTCGAATAGCGCCTCCGTCTTGCCCTTCTGCCTCAAGCGCTCGGCGATGCGTTCGGCTTCACGGAAGGGCCAGCTCGGCTGGGGGGATGCCATCTCATTCATGATGAGCCTGCTCTAGAACCGGATTTTCGCCTCTGCAACCACCGCTCACTGGGGGAATGACAAGGCTTTAATCCAATCTCAAGCCCTTTCGATCTTGGCATCTCCCGCAGGCCCCCCAGTTTTTGAGTAGACCACCGGACCATCGTGCCGGAACAGACCAAAAAGGAGAAACCCTCATGCGTTCCATTTGGATGGCTTCGGCCGCCGCTTTGTTCATGACAACGGGCCTCGCCTGCGCCCAGACCAGCACCACCTCGCCCTCGCCGGACGGCTCAGTGGCCGCGCCGAGCGAGACCCCGCCGGGCGGCGCGCCTGGCGCTACCGCGCCTTCTTCTCAAGGCACCGCTGGGTCTGGAATGAGCGGCGGGACGGGCATGGATAACGGCTCCGGCCAAGCTGGCAGCACGGGCACGGGGATGAGCGGCGGCACGAGTTCAGGGATGAGCGGCAGCACCGGCTCGGGTATGAATGGCAGCACCGGCTCAGGCATGAACGGCAGCACCGGCTCGGGCATGAACGGCAGCACCGGCTCGGGTATGAATGGCTGTAGCACAGGCTCGGGTATGAACGGCGCCGGCTCGGGGATGAATGGCGCCGGCTCGGGGATGAATGGCGGGTCAGGTATGGGCAGCGGTGGCGACACCGGTTCGGGCGGCGCGGCCAGCGGGATGGGGACCGGCTCATCCGGAATGGGTTCAGGCGCCGCGGGGCCCCAATCCTCCAACGCTCATCCCTGGCATCGTATGGGCGGTAGCCATGCCCTGCCTGAGAATGCGAGCGCCACCGCTTATCTCGATATCGCCAAAAGCGCGATCTCCGCGCATAATTACAGCCAGGCTGAGGAAGCCCTCTCCCGGGCTGAAACGCGCTTGTTAACCCGGGCGGTGGACCAGTCCAACCCATCGCCAGTGGATAACTCTCCTGCGGTTACCTCCATCCAGCAGGCCCGCGCCGCCCTCCGCGCCCATGATAGCGCGAACGCGCTCCAAGCCACCGAGTCCGCTTTGCAGCAAGCGAGCGCCGGCGGCGACAGCAATGGGATGAGCAGCGGAATGAACGGCGGGATGAATACGAATCAGGGCGGTTCCGCCTCTCATCCCGGTTCCATGCGTTATCCCAACGGGTCTTCCGGGGCCGCTGTTCCTCCCGCCACCTGAGCGGCACGGGCGCCGCAAGGCGCCCATGCTTCTCCATCAGCGTTTTGTCCTCGCTTTCGCGGCGCAATATAGCTATGGAGGGGCCAATTCAGCTTTCGAGCATCCGGCCAGTCCGGCGCGCCCATGGCGTGCCGGTTTGGCCGGTTTGCTCTTTCCGATAGGTAGTTCCGATGTCCGCGCCGAAGATCCGCAATATCGCCATCATCGCCCATGTCGACCATGGCAAAACCACGCTTACCGACCAGCTGCTCAAACAATCTGGCGCGCTCGCCGCGCATCAGGCCGTGGCCGAGCGTGCGCTCGACCGCAATGATCTGGAAAAGGAGCGCGGCATCACCATTCTCGCCAAGGTCGCCTCGGTGGTATGGAAGGATGTGCGGATCAACATCGTGGACACGCCCGGCCACGCCGATTTCGGCGGCGAGGTGGAGCGCATTCTCTCGATG
>JAJYAF010000012.1 GCA_021779655.1 Pseudomonadota bacterium | reverse complement strand
GGCCGGCGGGGCCGAATGCTCCGTGGTATGCGGCGCGCCCAATGTCCGGCCCGGCATGAAAGCGGTTTTCGCGCCACCCGGCGCCTTCATTCCGGGAACCGGGATCACGCTGAAGCGCAGCGAAATCCGTGGCGTGGAATCGGCCGGCATGCTGCTCTCGCAACGGGAGCTCGGGCTTGGCGAGGCGCATGACGGAATTATCGAGCTGCCCGGCGATGCGCCGGCAGGCGCGTCCTACGCCGCCTGGGCGGGGCTGGACGATCCGCTGATCGAAATCGCCGTGACCCCCAATCGCGGCGACGCGCTCGGCGTGCGCGGCATTGCCCGCGATCTCGCCGCCGCCGGGCTGGGCACGCTCAAGCCTTTCAACCCGCCGCCGCCCGCCGCGCGCGGGGCCGGCAGGATTTTCTGGCGCAACGAATTTGCGCAAGCGTGCCCGTGGATTCTGGGCCGCACGGTCCATGGCCTGCGCAACGGCGAAAGCCCGGCCTGGCTCAAGGCGCGCCTCGCCTCGATCGGCCTGCGCCCGATCAACACGCTGGTGGACATCACCAATTTCTTCACCTTCGATCTCGGCCGTCCGCTTCATGTATTCGATGCCGACCGGATATCCGGCGATCACCTTACCCTGCGGCGCGGCCGGGGCGAGCGATTCCCCGGGCTGCATGGCCGGGAAATCACCGTTTCATCCGAGGATTGCGTGATCGCCGATGCCGCCGGCGTGGTTTCCCTGGCGGGGATCGTCGGCGGTGAGACGACGGGCTGCGACGAGGCGACAAGCAGCGTGTTCATCGAATGCGCGCTGTTCGACCGGGTGCGGATCGCCCAGAGCGGGCAGCGCCACGGCATTCATTCCGATGCCCGGCAGCGTTTCGAGCGCGGGGTCGATCCGGCGCTTCTGCCGGCCGCTCTCGATGCGGCGACGAACATGGTGCTCGCGCTTTGCGGCGGAACGGCGAGCCCGGTTTGCGAAGCCGGCGCACAGCCCGCCTGGCGGCGCAAGGCGCGGCTGCGGTTCAGCCGGATCAAGCAATTCGGGGGAGCCGATATTCCGCCGGACGAGGCCTTGGCGTATCTGGAAAAACTGGGGTTCACCCTGTATCGCCGGGATGCCGAGAGCGTGCTGATGGACGTGCCCTCCTGGCGCAACGACATCGCCCAGCCCTCGGCGCTGGACCAGTCGGCGGAACTGGAGCCGGGCATTGCGGCCCGCGCCGCTTTGGGCGCCGAGGAAATCGAGCCGGAGGTGGATCTGATCGAGGAGGTGCTGCGGCTGCGCGGCCTCGATACGATCGTTCCGCAATCGCTGCCCCGGCTCGCCGCCGTTCCGGAACCGGTTCTCACCCCGAGGCAGAGGCGGGCCACGACAGCGCGCCGGGTTCTGGCCGCGCGCGGACTTCTGGAATGCGTGACCTTCAGCTTCATGGATCATGAAATCGCCGGAATGTTCGCGCCGGGTGACGAATCGCTGCGGCTCGGCAACCCGATCGCGGCCGATCTCGACCAGATGCGGCCGACAGCGCTGGCCACGCTGGCGGCAGCGGCGGCCCGCAATATCGCGCGCGGGCATGGCGATCTCGCGCTGTTCGAGGTCGGCCCGGCTTATCCCGCGATCGACCGGCAGATCCTGACGGCGGCCGGGCTGCGTACCGGGCAGACCCCGCTTGACGCGCTAACCCCCTCGCGGCCCTTTGATGTGTTCGACGCGAAGGCGGACGCACTGGCCGTGCTTGCCGCCCTCGGCGTTCCGCTGGAAGCCGTTTCGGTCGCGGCGGAAGCGCCGGCGTTTTTTCACCCCAACCAGTCGGCCGTGCTCCGGCAGGGGCCGGGCGTCGTGCTTGCCCGGTTTGGCGCATTGCACCCGGAGATTTGCGCGCGCCTCGATCTGCCTTCCGGATCGGTGGCGTTCGAGCTGTTTCTCGATGCCATCGCGGAGCCGAAGCGGAGAAGAAAGGCACCGCCGCCGCTTCCTCCCTTCCAGCCGTTGCGCAGGGATTTCGCATTCCTGGTGCCCGAAGCCATGCCGGCGGAAACGCTGATCCGCGCCGCCCGCTCGGCCGAACGGAAGTTCGTTACGGGCGTCACGCTGTTCGACCGCTATGCCGGCCCCAATTTGCCGGCCGGTCAGGTGTCGCTGGCTATCGCCGTGACGATTCAACCCCTCGAGCGCCCGCTTACGGAAGCCGAAATCGATGCGGTTTCGGAAAAAATCGTCGCGGCCGTCACCAAGGCAAGCGGGGGCACGCTGCGGGGGTAAAGCACCGCGGGGAACAGGGCCGGGCCGATTATTCGGGCGGGCACTCTGGCGCCTATCGGCCAGGACGGGAACGTGCTCGATACTCTTCGTCCAGAACCGGCGTGGCGCCAAGTGTGGCGCATCGATAGAGGCGCTATCGCAACAACAAAATCGACGTTTCGCACCAGTCAACCCGGCGGCGAAAGCGGCATATGAAGCGGTTCAACTCGCCCGGTCACGCGCGGAACTTTTCTCGAAGGGACAAAAGTCCATCACCGCCGATCCGCCATGTTTACTTTTCAAAGAAAAGCATCCAAAACGAATTGGAAATAAAATTGGTATCCCGCCCCGTTCTTTCGAGAACGAATCAAATCAACGCGCATGCAACATATTTAGCATCGTTTTTGAGGACGTCCGTATTCTGAAGAGATTAAAAACTAAAATATTTGGCGCGAGCACGGCAAGGACATTTGTTCCTCATGCATACACGCGCGAACCCTTGACGATTATCATTTTGAGCTTCGACCGTCCGCATTATTTGGAAAAAGTCCTGACTTCGCTGGTTCCTCAATTAAGAAAAGGGGATGAAATTCTGCTGTTTCAAGACGGTGGTTGGGATCGCTTTGCATCGACCAGTCTGGGACGCGACGCCGCTATCCATGCCTCCATCTCAATTTTCAATAAATTTTTTCCGTTTTATACACGCAGTTTATTTCGCGTTAAAAAATTCATTTCCCGGCAAAACCTCGGTATCGCTGGAAACTATCGCCGAGCCGAGACTTATCATTCGAAAAACTTAAACGAGAGAGCGTTCTCCTGCTGGAAGACGATCTCGTCCTCGGCCCCCATTATCTGACGTTAATCGCACAACTTTTGGATTTCGCCAAAAAGGATCCGAGAATTGGCTATGTTGCCGCCTACGGAGATCTATGGGCCAATCTCGAAGACCAGGCCTCGGGAAGTTCTGAACTCGCTCCGATGCATGAAAACTGGGGCGCGGCACTAACCCGCAATTCCTGGCTTGCCCAGAAGCCCGTGCGCGAACACTATTGGAATCTAATTAAAAACAACCCGTATTCGGCGCGGGACCATCACGCGATTCGCGAGTTCTACCGCAGCCTCGGATTCATCTGCGACTATACAAGCCAGGACTCATCGCGTTGGGTGGCGTGCTGCGTCGCGGGGATGGTCCGACTAACGACTACCGTCTGCCAAGCGCAATATATCGGCGCCTCCGGTGTACATTTTACACCGGAGATTTATGACCGCTTCGGGTTCTCGAAGTCGATCATTTGTCCTGACAGGCCAACAATTTCCCCGCCATGTCCGGAACAGCTCCGAGACTGGATTGAAGAAACCCGCCAAAATTTTCAAACAGGCTATGTACACAGCTATCAGAAATCAATCCTCCTGAAGGATGCCGCTTCAGCGCTCTGTGAATATAACATTGCTTTAATCGCGCGCAAAACAGGGCGGTCCAAGCGCCAGGCATTGCCCAGTAAAAGATCCGCTGAATCCGGATTAAAATGACTTAAGCCGCTCCAAGAATATGGGGTCAGTTCACCAACAAAAATTTGATCTTCGCAATCAAAAATATCGACCCGAATATGGTCTATCCCTTTACCCAAGCATTCCGCTATCCGGACCATATCGTCGAGTCGCTTTGGACGGGGGAATTCCCGATCGACTTTCCGGCTAAAATGCCAGCCAAGGTACTTCCAATCCGGGGTATGGAAAAGCGCCGCTACGCAGTGCGCCGTCTTCCACAAATACCGTATTGACCGCAGTTACCGTGCCATCGAACACGAAAAACTTGCGCTCAAGCGGCCGCTCCCCATTTTCGTCTACCAACGCCTTTTCTACCATCAGACGGGGAGGAATTTTTTTGTAGCCGCGCTCACCATTTATATCGAACCAATCAATTTGCAGCCAGGCAGCTGCCTGCTCTTGGAACGCCTCCGTTTCGCTCAAGTTAGCAGTCGTTACCATTATCGAATGGCCGCTAGCATGAGAGCTTTTTAGAAAATAAGGCGGCTCGAACTGGGCGAACGGTATTGCTTCCGCCGTCCCGCTCCATACCAGAGGAGCGAGATATTTTGTCCCGATTCTGTCGCTAATCCAATCGCGCGTCGCAAGTTTGTCGCTAAACAGGATAAAGAGGGGATTGTCGTCAAACAATTTCCGCCAACTAATTTTTTCTGTAAAATACCGTGGATACATTAACCGCAATTTCCGGCCATGCACTTCGGCGTAAGCCGCGCGGATTTGTCGGATGGATTGCAGCCATTTGACTATGTTTTTCATGGGACTATTCAAATAGACCGCTCGTTTGCGGATGGATCGTGTCTTGCGGCGCGGGGTCGGCGCGAGTTTCGGAGCGGCGCTGGCTGCGTTGTCGGGCAGCCCGTTCTGGCAAGGAAGGTGCCGACGATATCGGCGCGGCGCTTGATTTCGTCATTGAAGCGTTCGAGCGGGTTGGTGGAGCGAATCTCGGCTTTGCGCTGGGCGGGAAAATCCATGCAAGCGAGGATGTCGAATTCGGCCTCGTCAAGCAATCCTGCGAGTTTGGGCAGACGCGGGCGCGTCTGATCGGCGGCATTACGCCATTGGTTAGGGGCATTGGCAGAATCGTCCCGGGCGCAGGCGGCGCCAACCCAGGCGGAGACGATGCGCTTCCGGGTCTTGCCGGCATAGGCGGGGGCGTTGCGCATGAAGTGCTCGCTGCAGCGCTCCGCTCCCAGGTAGCGTTGAGCACCTCGGAAATGGCGGCCGTCAAGGCTTTATGGGCGTCGAAGATGGCCAGCTTGGCACCACGCAGGCCGCGCCTGGTCAGGCGGCGATTTGCCGGCGCCCGGACGATCTGCGATATCGGTCGGAAGGAGGAAACCATGAAACTTGCAAATCCCGCTCCGCTCGGCCTGTTCGGCTTTGCCACGACCACGTGGCTGCTCAGCCTGGTCAATGCCGGCTTCCTGCCGGCCACGTCCGTTCCGCTAGTGCTTGCCATGGCTTTCGTTTTTGGCGGCTCCGCCCAATTCGTAGCCGGCGTGCTGGAATACGCCAAGGGCAACGGCTTCGGTTTCGTTGCTTTCTGCGGCTACGGCGCCTTCTGGTGGAGCTTCGCGCTGTTCGCGAAATTCCTCGGCGCGGGTGTGCCTCCAGCGGCCGTCGGCTGGTATCTGCTGCTCTGGGGTGCCTTCACCTTCGCGCTCTGGATCGGCACCTTTGCGCTCAGCCGCGCGCTTTTCCTGATCTTTCTTGCGCTGTGGATCACCTTCGTCCTGCTGGCCCTGGCGCCGCTCACCGGCGACATCGCATTCACCACGCTGGGTGGCTATGGCGGCCTCATCACGGCGATTCTGGCTTTCTATCTGGGTGCGGCGGAGGTCATCAACGAGGCCCATGGCCGGATCATTCTGCCGATCGGGACACGCCCTTCCCGGTAAAAAACAGGATAAAGTAACAAGTTCAGAAATGCTCCACGTGGAGCAACGGCCCCCGCATCTGCGGCCAAGGATGGCTCCACGCTGACGCTCCACGTGGAGCATCGAACAAATCGCAGGTATGCTCCACGTGGAGCATCACTACTATGTATTGAGCAGCGCCACGATTTCATCGAGCTGGTCCAGCGTACGATAGCCGATGATAACGGCGCCACTCTGTCCATTGAACGTGACCTTCACGTGAAGGCCAAGCTTCTCGCTCAAGCCTCGCGCAAGCGCTTCGGTTTCTGAGTCCCCTTCCGACCGCTCCCGCTGCGCCGGAGGCGGCGCGGCACGAGCCGCCGCCAGCCGCTCCGTCTCCCGCACGGAAAGCTGCTCCCGGGCCACCCGCTCGGCCAAAGGCCCCGGATCGGAATGGGTCACCAGCGCCCGGGCATGACCGAAGGAAAGTTGACCGTCACGGACCAGCGCCAGCACGTTTTCGGGAAGCGACAAAATGCGCAGGCTGTTGCCAACATGCGCCCGGCTCTTGCCGATTGTCTCCGCCAACGCCTCCTGCGTCATACCAAATTCGTCCATCAGCCGGCGGTAACCCATTGCCTCCTCTAGCGGATTCAAATCGGCCCGTTGCAGGTTCTCCACCAATGCCGCAACCACGGCAGCCGCGTCGGAAAGCGGGCGGATCAGCACCGGCACCTCGTGCAGCTGGGCCTGTTGCGCGGCGCGCCAGCGCCGTTCCCCGGCAATAATCTGGTAGTGCCCAGGTTTGGCCGGATGCGGGCGGACCAGTAGCGGCTGCAAAACGCCTTGCCGCGCGATCGAGGCCGCTAATTCATCAAGCGCCTCCTGCAAAAGCCGCTTGCGCGGCTGAAAAGGGCTTGGCTCCAGCAGCTCGATGCCCAGGCTTTGAACGCTATCCGTGGGCCCCTCGTCCGACGCCGACCCTTGCGAGCGCAACGGCGCCGATTCGCCCAGCAGCGCCGCCAGCCCTCGTCCCAGCCGTTTGGGTTGTTCCCTGCTCATCTCTCTTCTCCCCCAATGCCCTCAGGCGCAGCCGCAGCCCCCAACTCAAGCCTTTGTGCTTCCTTTTCCGGCGAAACAGAAGCGCCCCCTTCTATGCCCTGGCCTTCTCGCGCCGCAAAAATTCGGCCGCCAGGTTCAAATAAGCCTGCGCGCCACTGGAGCGGAAATCATAAAGCAGCACCGGAACGCCGTGGCTCGGCGCTTCGGTGACGCGGATATTACGGGGAATCGCCGTCTCATAAACCTGCGTGCCGAAATGCGCCCGCACATCGGCGCTTACCTGTTCGGAAAGGTTGTTGCGCCGGTCCACCATCGTCAGCACGATCCCTTCCAGCACCAGCCCCGGATTAAGCCGCTGTTTCACCCTGTCTATCGTGCCAAGGAGCTGAGAGATGCCTTCAAGCGCAAAAAACTCGCATTGCAAGGGCACCAGAACCGCGTCCGCCGCCACGAGCGCGTTCAGCGTAAGCAAGCCCAGCCCGGGCGGACAATCAATGAAAATAAACCCCAAATCCGCCGGCGCCTGCGCAATCGCCTCGCGCAGCAAAAACTCCCGGCCGGGCGTCGGGGCAAATTCCAGATCAGCGCCAACCAGGTCCGCCACGGCCGGAACCACGGCAAGGTTGGGCACGCCGGTTTCCAGTGCCAGCGCGGGCAGCTTCTCCTCACCGGCCAGCAGCGCATAGCTGCCGCCCTTGCGGATGGATGGCGCAATGCCAAGCCCAGTGCTGGCGTTGCCTTGAGGGTCCACATCGATCAGCAGAATTTTTTCCCCGCCGGCGGCAAGCGCCGTGGTCAGGTTAATCGCGGTTGTGGTTTTGCCCACGCCGCCCTTCTGGTTGGCAATCGCAATTACCCTGGGGCGGCGTAAGTTCGGCATGGCGGATCCGGCTGAATTTCAAAATGCTGGCTTGCGCATCGCAAGCGCTTTTGCACCTTTCCACCTCCCAGCGCCAGTGCCGGGCGGCAAGCGCAAACTCCGCTTCGTACCGCCGGCCTTTGGGGAAGAGGCAAACGCCGCCCGGCGCCAGAAACGGCAATGCCATACCCAGCAGCTTGTCCAACGGCGCAAGCGCCCGGGCCGTGACAAGCGCGGCCGGCGCAACCCGCGCCACCTCGATCCGGCTGCATAGCACCGTAACGGGCGCGTCCAGGGCGCGCGCCGCATCCGACAGGAACGCCGCCTTGCGCATATCGGCTTCTATCAGCGTAAAAGGTATTCCCGTTGCGATGGCCAGAACCAGGCCGGGAAAACCGGCGCCGGAACCAAGGTCGATAGCGGTTTTCGTCTCTGGCGGAATATGGGGGACAAGCGCCAGGCTGTCCTCCACGTGGCGTTCCCATAACAGCGGCAAATCCCGCCGGCTCACCAGATTGATGCGCTCGGACCAGCGCGCAACCAGGGCAGCAAACTGGCGGAGCTTCGCCTCGCTCAAGCCGCAATGCGCCGGGATTTTTTCAGCGCACCGAAAATCGCGCCGAGCGCGGCCGGCGTCATGCCTTCAATCCGTCCCGCCTGGCCCAGGGTCTGGGGGCGTACCCTTTCCAGCTTTTCCCTAAGCTCGGCGGAAAGCCCGCCAACCTCCGCGTAGTCGAATAGCGCCGGAATCCGTATCGCCTCGTCCGCCGCGCGGGCTTTGATCTCGACCTCCTGCCGTCGCAGATACCCGGCGTAATGCGCATCCGCGCGAACAATCGCGGCGCCCCGGCTTTCCGGCGCTTGCCCCAGGCCGGCAAAGTCAGCGATTTCGGCCTGCAGCCGCGCGAAAGCGTCCCGCCGCTCCGCCCCGGCGCAGCCCCAGGCCAGGGCAAGCGGCGTCAGCCGCGTCTCCGCGTTATCGGCGCGCAGGCTCAGGCGGTACTCCGCGCGCGAGGTGAACATGCGATAGGGCTCCGTAACCCCCTGGGTGACGAGATCGTCGATCAGCACCCCGATATACGCCTGCGCGCGGGAGAGCGTAACCGTCTCCCCGCCGCCCGCGAGCCGGGCCGCATTAAGCCCGGCCATCAGCCCTTGCGCGGCGGCTTCCTCATAGCCGGTGGTGCCGTTGATCTGCCCGGCCAGAAAAAGCCCGGGCAGCGCCTTCAGCTGCAAGGAATGGTCGAGCGCGCGGGGGTCCACATAATCATACGCCACCGCGTAGCCGGGGCGCAGGATAACCGCATGTTCCAGCCCGGGAATGCTATGCACCAGCGCTTCCTGCACCGCCGCCGGCAGGGAAGTGGAAATGCCGTTGGGATAGACGGTTTCATCGTCCAGCCCTTCCGGCTCCAGAAATATCTGGTGGCTCTCGCGCTCGGCGAACCGGACAACCTTGTCCTCGATGGAAGGGCAGTAGCGCGGCCCACGCCCGGCAATCGCGCCGCCATAAACCGCGGATTCATGCAGGTTTTCACGAATGATCGCATGGGTGCGCGCGGTGGTGCCGGTAATACGGCAGGAGATTTGCGGGTTATGGATGGCATCGCTCAGCGCGGAAAACGGCTCGGGCGGGTTCTCGCCCCGGTCTTCCGGCAGCCCCTCCCAATCGATGCTGCCGCGCTTAAGCCGGGGCGGCGTGCCGGTTTTAAGCCGGCCGAGCGGCAAGCCAAGGCTCAGGAGATTTTCCGCAAGCCGGCTCGCCGCCGCGTCTCCCACCCGCCCGCCGGGCTCGGTTAAGCGGCCCATATGCAGCACGCCGCGCAGAAACGTGCCCGTGGTGAGCACGGCGGCGCCGCAGGAAAATTGCCTCTCGTTAGTTAAACTAACGGAACTCAAGCGCCCCCGGCCGTCCCTGCCCAAGGCCGCCACCTCGCCCTCGATGAGCGTAAGGTTGGGCTGCGCGCGCAGCAGCGCCTGGATAGCGTTGCGGTAGCGCTTGCGGTCCGCCTGCGCGCGCGGGCCGCGCACCGCCGGGCCTTTGCCGCGATTGAGCAGCTTGAAATGAATGCAGGCGGCATCCGCCGCTCTGCCCATGATGCCATCCAGCGCGTCGATCTCCCGCACCAGATGCCCCTTCCCGATACCCCCGATCGCGGGATTGCAGGACATCTCGCCCAGCCGGTCCAGCCGATGGGTGATCAGCGCCGTGCGCGCGCCCATACGCGCCGCCGCCGCCGCCGCCTCCGCGCCGGCATGCCCACCGCCGATGACAATGACATCGAATTCCCGAGATTCCATGGCATGCGTCTAGCAAATATCGAAGCCGGAAAGTAGCCGCTTTCCTCGTAAAACGCGATACTATCCGGCCCTCCTGCTTGGCCCTACTTACCGATGCAGAAGCTGCTGAACACCGCATCCAGAACCTCCTCCACGCCAATGCCGCCGGTGAGCCGGGCAAGCGCCGTGGCGGCGGCCCGCAAATCCTCGCCGCGCAGCTCCGGCTCCGGGTTGGCCAGCGCGCGGTCGAGCGCTAAGGCAGTCTCGCGGACGCAGGCGATCTGCCGCGGCCGCGCCAGGGCGGGGCTGCCCCCGGTATCGGTGAGGCGCTGCGCGATTTCCGAAAGCCGCCCCATCAATTCCGCCATGCCCGCGCCGGTTTGCGCGCTGATCGCAAGGCCCGAGGCGGAGCCGGGCGCCAGATCCGATTTCGTGGCGACGCGCAATGTTTCCACACCCTCGGGCGGTTGCGCGAAACCCTGGCCGGGCGCCGCCAGGTTCAAGACGAGATCAGCCCCGGCGGCATGGGCGCGGGCGCGGCGGATGCCCTCATCCTCTATCGCATTTTCCGCCTCCCGCAGGCCCGCCGTGTCGGTGATGTTGACGGGAACCCCGCCAAGATCGAGCCGCACGCTCACCGCATCGCGCGTGGTGCCCGGCGTTTCCGACACAATCGCGATCTCCGCGCCGCCAAGGCGATTGAGCAGGCTGGATTTTCCCGCATTGGGCGGGCCGATGATCACGAAATTCAGCCCCTCGCGCAGGCGCTCCGCCCTGGGCGCGGTGCCGAGAATTTCCGCCATGGCATCGCGCAGGGTTGCGATCCGACCGAGCAACCCCGTTTCCACATCGGCGGGAAGGCTCTCGTCGGGGAAGTCGATCAGCGCCTCCTGCCGGGCCAGAATGCCGCGCAGCGCCTCGCGCCAGCGTGTGGCCGCAGCTTGCAGCGCCTCGCCGCCGGCAATGGCCTGCCGGCGCTGCGCCGCCGTTTCGGCGGCGATGAGATCGGCAATTGCCTCGGCCCGGAGCAGGTCCAGCCGGTCGTTGAGAAAAGCGCGGCGGGAAAACTCGCCGGGCTCCGCCGGGCGCGCGCCCAGTTCCACGAGCGCCTCGGCAACCGCCGACCGCACCGCCCGGCCGCCATGCAGCGAAAGCTCCACACAATCCTCGCCGGTATAGCTGGCAGGGGCGGGAAACAGCGTGACCAGCGCGGTGTCGATCACCTCCCCGCCATACCGCAACCGGCGCAGCGCCGCATGCCTGGGCGGCGGCAATGCGCCGCCCAGCCGGGCCGCGATGGCAACGGCTTGCGGCCCGGAAAGGCGGATCACCGTAACGGCCCCGCCAAAACCGGTAATGGGCGCGAATATCGTGCTCACGCGGCCATCAACGTTACTGAAACGCGTAGCTGTCCATGCGCAGAAAGCCGAATTCCACGGAGCTGTGCAACCTTGCGGGCAAACAATCCGGACCCGCCGCGCCCAGCGCCACGTGAAGCGGCAGCAAATGCTCATCCGTCGGGTGCTGCGCGGCGGCATAAGGCGCCAAGGCACGATAATCGGCCAGGGCCGCCAGATCCGCCTGCATGATCCGGCCATGCATCCAGTCGCAAAAGGCGGTCACATCCGGTGTCTCCGGCACCGCGAAATCGCCCAGGCCGTGCAAGCGGCGGAGATCATGGGTGAAGCTGCCAGCCCCCATGATCAGCACGCCCTCCGCGCGCAGCGGCGCCAGCGCGGCGCCAAGCCGCAGATGGTAGGCGGCACCTTCGGCCGGTTGAACAGAAAGCTGCAAAACCGGAATGTCCGCCTGCGGAAAAGCCAGCAGCAGCGGCACCCAGGCGCCATGGTCGAGCCCGCGCTCTCCATCCAGCCCGGCCTGAAATCCGGCGCGGTCCAGCAATGCGGCAATCCGCCTCGCCAGTTCCGGCGCTCCGGGCGCGGGGTAGCGCAGCGCGTAAAGCTGCTCGGGAAAGCCATAAAAATCATGGATGGTCGGGTTGCGCGCAACCGCGTTCAAGGCCGGGGCCGGCGTTTCCCAATGCGCGGATACCGCGAGAATTGCGGCCGGGCGCTCGCTCAGCGTCGCGGCAAGGCCACCCAGGAACAGGCGCGCCGGGCTTTCCATCATCAGTGTCAGCGGCGAGCCATGGCTTATGAACCAGCTTGGTTGCATCAGGGCTATTCCTGCTTCAGCGCCTCCCGCGCGCGGGTTGCGAGCAGATCGGCGCGGTTGTTCATAGCATCATCCGCATGGCTGCGCACCCAGCGCCATTCGATCGCGTGCGGGCGCGCGGCGTCGAGAATGCGGCGCCAGAGGTCCATATTGGCCACCGGATCGCCGGCGGCATTGCGCCAGTTGCGCCGCACCCAGCCGGCATGCCAGCGGGTGATGCCGTGTTTCAGATATTCGCTGTCCGTGTGCAGGATCACGGTACAGGGGCGCTTGAGCCGTTCCAGCGCCTCGGCCGCCGCGGTCAGTTCCATGCGGTTGTTGGTGGTGTTCGCCTCGCCGCCGGAAAATTCCCGGATATGGCCACGAAACCGCATGACCGCCGCCCAGCCCCCGGGGCCGGGATTGGGCTTGCAGCCGCCATCGGTCCAGATTTCCACCGGCTCGGCGGCGGGCGCGGGATCAGACGCCATAGGATTCAGGACCGCCAGCGGCACGGTGGAAACGCAGGCGGCGATAGTAATCGAGCGGGTCTTTCTTCGTCACCAGCGCGCCCTCGGGCGTATGGAGCCAGTCATACAGCCGTGTGAGCAGAAAGCGCATCGCCGCCCCCTGGGCCAGCACCGGCAGGGCCTCGCGCTCCGGCGGCAGGAGCGGGCGCAGCGCAACATAGCCGCGCAGCAAAGCCTGGGACTTGGTGACGTTGAAACTGAAATCGCGCTCGAAGCACCAGGCGTTGAGACAGATGGCGATATCGTACGCATAAAGGTCGGTGGCGGCGAAATAGAAATCGATCACCCCGGAAATTTTGCCGTCCAGGAAAAAAACATTGTCGGGAAACAGATCGGCATGAATCTGGCCGCGCGGCAGATGCTCCGGCCAGGCGGCGAGAATCTCATCGAGCGCCTGCCCAAGCTCACCGGCAAGGCCGGGGAACGGCGCCTCGGCCCCGGCCTCGCATTGCCGCAGCAGACGCGGCCAGGCCCGCGGCCCGAGCGCATTGGCGCGCGTCGGCGCGAAACCCTGGCCGCAGAGATGCAGCCGGGCCAGCGCCTCGCCCAGCGGCGCGCAATGCCGGATATCCACCCGGCGCGGCCAGACGCCGGGCAGGAAGGTGGTGATGGCGGCGGTCCGCCCGGCAAGCGGGTTGAGATTGGCGCCGTTGCGCGCCCGCACCGGCAACGGGCAGGGCAGCCCGCGCGCGGCCAGATGCTCCATCAGCCCCAGAAAATAGGGAAGATCGGCGGCATGCACCCGTTTTTCGTAAAGCGTGAGAATGAAATCGCCGGTGGTGGTCTTGAGCGCGTAATTGCTGTTCTCAACCCCTTCCACGATGCCGCGAAACGCGACGATGCGGCCGATATCGTAGCGCGTGAGAAAGTCGGCCAGCGCCTCGTCCGTGACTTCCGTATAAACCGCCATGCGCGTAGATGACCGGCCGCGAAATATCTGGCAAGGGAGAGGTATGAAACACCTCGCCACGTGGCCGGCGCTGGCCGGCATGCTCGCCCTTGGCGCCTGCGCCGCGCAGCAGCCCCTGAAGACCAACTGCCCGAACGTGGCGGTGCTGGCGCAGGGAAGCGCGCTCACGGAATTTCTGCCGGGGCGGCAGGATGTGGCCGCCAAAATCGCGACCGCGCGGATTACCGGCATCGCCGGAAGCTGCACCCAGCAGACGGAGAAGAAGCGGCTCAAGGTCGTGTTCCAGACCGGCTTCTCCGCCCTGGCCGGTCCAGCCAACCAGAGCCGGAGCCTCGTGCTGCCTTACATGATCGTGATCAGCAGCCAGGACCATCTGATTTCCGCCACGCCCGAAACGATAACGCTGACCTTCCACGGCAATTCCCTTTCCGCGGGCGCGGCCAGCCCGCCGGTTAAACTGAGCTTCCCCGACACGCCGGAGACCGCCGCTACCGACGTTCTGGTGAGCTTTCATCTGACCCCGGACCAGCTTGCCTACAACCAGTCGCATCCGCAGCAATAGGGGGCGCGTCGCGCGCCTCCCGGGCGCCGAATATCGCCGAGCCGATACGCAGATGCGTGGCCCCGGCGGCAATCGCCGCCTCGAAATCGGCGGACATGCCCATGGAGCGGATGGGCAGGCCGTGCTGATCGGCCATGGCGGCGAGGCGGCGGAAAAACGGCGCGGGATCGGCGCCAAGCGGCGGGATGCACATCAGCCCGCGCAACACCGTGCCGAACCGGGCGCGCATGGCCTGAATGAAACGGTCCGCCTCGGCGGTGGGAATGCCGGACTTCTGCGCCTCGTCCCCGATATTCACCTGCACCAGCAGAACAGGGGTTTTGCCGGTTTTTTCCATGGCGGCCGCTATCGCATCGGCGAGCGCCGGACGGTCCAGTGTTTCGATGGTGTGCGCAAGACGGACCGCGACCAGGGCCTTATTGGTCTGCAACCCGCCGATCAGGTGCAGCGCAAGCCTGGGGTCGGCCGCCAGCAGGGGCGTGAATTTCCGCTCCGCCTCCTGCACGCGGTTTTCCCCGAAGCTGAACTGTCCGGCCTCGACCGCCGCCAGGATGGCGCCGACAGGCCGGGTTTTGGAGACGGCGACCAGCGTGATCGCCGCCGGATCGCGCCCGGCTTGCGCCGCGGCGGCGGCAATGCGGGCGCGAAGGCCGCCAAGCGCCTGGGCCACGGGTAGCACACGCTCGGCCGGCGGAGGGGTTGCGGACATGGATGCAGGGTTACTGGCCTGGGGGCGCAGGGTAAAGCGAAGAAGCCGCGCGCGGCTGCCCGTTCTCTGGCTGTTCACGGATGCAGCCCGGTTGCCGGACCCCATGTCCGCGATCGAAGCGCTGCCGCGCGGCCTGTGCGGCGTGGTGTTCCGGCACGATGATACCCCCAACCGCGCGGCCCTGGGACAGAGGGTTGCAACACTCTGCCACAAGCGCGGCCTGCCGCTGGTGGTGGCGGGCGATATGCGGCTCGCCGCCAGGCTAGGCGCCGGCGCGCATCTGCGCGGCGGGCGATGGCCCGGCGTGGTGCGCCCGCCAGGGCTTATCACCGCCTCGGCCCATAGTCTTCCGCAACTGCGGCGCGGGCTGCGCGCGGGCGCGGCCATCCTGTTTCTCTCCCCCGCCGCCCCGACCGCGAGCCACCCGCAGGCAAGGCCGCTGGGACCGCGCCGATGGCGGGCGCTGGCCCGCCGCGCGGGGGTTGCGCGCATTTACTGCCTGGGAGGCATTACCGCCAGCAACGTCAAGGCGTTCGGGCGGCTCGCCGCCGGAGCCGGGGCGATCGGCGCCCTCAGCCCCGGTATCGAGCCGCCCCCCGCCGATTGAAGCGCCAACCGCCCCCGCCAACCGCCCCCGCCAACTGCCCCGCCAACTGCCCCGTCAACCGCACCGCCAGCCTCCCGGCCGGCCAGACCGGCGTCAGGCCGCCACCTTCAG
>JAJYAF010000338.1 GCA_021779655.1 Pseudomonadota bacterium | reverse complement strand
TTGAAGTTCTGGCCGGCGCCGCAGCCCAGGGCTTCGATAAGGTCTTTGAGTTCCTGGTTCTGCCGCAATTTTTCAGTGGAGGCGGAGGCGACGTTAAGGATTTTGCCTTTGAGCGGCAGGATCGCCTGGGTGTTGCGGTTGCGGGCTTGTTTGGCCGAGCCGCCGGCGGAATCGCCCTCGACCAGGAAGATTTCCGTGCCCTCGGCGTTTTCCGTGCTGCAGTCAGCCAGTTTTCCGGGCAGGCGCAGCCGGCGCGTGGCGGTTTTGCGCGGGGTGTCCTTCAGCTCCTTGCGGCGGAGGCGCTCTTCGGCGCGGTCAATGATGAAGGAGAGCAGGTTGTCGGCATTGGTGGGGTCGCCCGCGAGAAAATGATCGAAACGGTCGCGCAGCGAAATTTCGGTGAGGCGGGTGGCCTCGGGGTTGGTGAGTTTTTCCTTGGTCTGGCCCTGGAATTGCGGTTCGCGGATGAACAGCGAGAGCTTGGCGCGCAGGGCGCCGGTTATGTCATCAGCGATGATGGCGGCGCCGCGCTTGTTGTTGCGTTGCTCGGCCCAGGCGCGCAGGCCCTTGAGCAAGGCGGCGCGGAAGCCTGCTTCGTGCGTGCCGCCGAGCGGGGTGGGGACGGTGTTGCAATAGGTGTCGAGCGAGGAGTCGCCGCGCTCGATCCAGGCGCAGGCCCATTCCAGCTTGCCTTGATCCGAGCCGTCAGCGCCGGTGGGGAATTTGGCTTCGCCGGACCAGATTTCGGGCAGGACCTGGGGGGTGGTCCCGAGGTCGGCTGCGAGGGAATCACGCAGGCCGCCGGGGAAGTGCAGCTCGGCGCTGGCCGGGGTTTCGGAATCGGCCTTCAGCAGGCTGGGGTCGCAGGACCATTTGATGCGCACGCCGCGGAAGAGATAGGCCTTGGAGCGGCAGAGTTTGTATAGCCGGGCGGGGGAGAACTGCTTGTCGGCGAAGATCGAGGTGTCGGGTGTGAAGCGGATGGTGGTGCCGCGGCGGTTCTGGATGGGGCCGGCCTCGATGAGCTTGGTGACCGGGATGCCTTTGGCGAACTCCTGGCGGTAGAGTTTTTTATCGCGCGCGACCTCGGCGGTGAAGGCGCTGGAGAGGGCGTTGACGACCGAGGAGCCGACGCCATGCAGGCCGCCGGAGGTGGCGTAGGCCTTGCCGGAGAACTTGCCGCCCGAGTGCAGCGTGGTGAGAATGACCTCGAGCGCGGATTTGTTTTTGAACTTGGGATGCGGGTCAACCGGGATGCCGCGGCCGTTGTCGCGCACGGTGAGGGTGTTGGCGGGCTCCAGGGACATTTCGATGATGCTGGCGTGCCCGGCGACGGCTTCATCCATGGAATTGTCGAGGATTTCGGCGGCGAGGTGGTGCAATGCCGCATCGTCCGTGCCGCCGATATACATGCCCGGGCGCCGGCGTACCGGCTCCAGGCCCTCAAGAACCTCGATGTCCTTGGCGCCGTAGCTGTCTTTACTGGGGCTGTTTTCGAATAAGTCGCTCAAGGTGTTCCCACTCCGGTGATGGTCAACGCTTCAGTTGCCATGGACCGGGGGCGAGGCCAAGGGGCGCGGGCGCAAAGGCTACGCGCCGGCGGTGTGGATGTCGTGCGTGTGGATGCCGCCGCCGGTGCCCTTCATTTCCAGCCATTCGGAATGGGCCAGGGTGTTGCGGGTGTCGTAATAGCCCGAGCGCCAGTGGTCTTTCATGGAGAGGCGGCTGAATTCATAGTCCTTGGCGCCGCCTTCGTAGGCCTTTTGCTGGTAGATGAGTTGCATGATGTTGATTTCGGGCAGGCGTTCAAGCTCGACCTTCAGGGCGGTCTGGGCGTCGGTCAGGCGCTCGAAGGGGAGCAGGGCGAGGGCGTCGCGCAGGGCCTGCTTGAGCTGGTGGGTTTGGAGGAAATGGTCGGTGGTGGTGCGGGTGCGCGAGGAATACTGGATGTCCTTCTGGCGGGAGAGGACGTCTGGCATGTCGCGCGGGATGTCGCCGCTGGCGGAGAAGAGATCCACCTGGAAGACCAGCAGGTTCATGCTGCCGCAATTGTCGAGCAGGTGTTGCAGCGGGGTGTTGGAGACCAGCCCGCCGTCCCAGTAATGGTTCTTGCCGATGCGCACCATGGGCAGGGCAGGGGGCAGGGCGCCGCTGGCCATGATGTGCTCGGGGCCGATTTCGGTCTGGGTGTTGTCAAAATAAAGGAAATTGGCGGTGGCGACGTTGACGGCGCCGACGGCGAAGCGGGGCGTGCGGCTGTTGATGAGGTCGAAATCGACCAGATTTTCCAGGGTTTTGTGCAAGGGCGAGGTGTCATAAAGGGCGGTGGCGGCGCGCGCGCCGCGCGGGGCGAGCCAGGCGTTAACGGCGGCAGGCTTGAAAAAGCCGGGCTGACCGTAGGCCATGCCGTGCAACGCGGAGAGGATGTTGCGCAGTTTGCGCGGATCGTCGCCTTCGGGCCAGAAGGTGAAGGGGTCGCGGGCGGTGATGTCGAGCCAGAATTTTTCCAGCTTTTCCAGCCGGTTCTCGGGCTTGTTGCCGGCGATGATGGCGGCGTTGATGGAGCCGATGGAGACGCCTGCGATCCAGTCCGGCTCGAAATTCGCCTCATGCAGGGCCTGATAGACGCCGGCCTGGTAGGCGCCGAGCGCGCCGCCCCCTTGCAGGACGAGGCCTATGCCGTCGCACCCCGCGGGGCGGGCAAGCGGGGCGATGGGGGGTAGCGGCTTGCGCAACGGGGTGCGCGGGTCTGTCAGCATGTCCATGAGCAATGATCCTTGGTCCGGCAGGCGGGTTGTAGCAGCATATTGGGCTGGGGGGCTAAATAGAATGTGACATAAACGTCACATGAAACTGGTGCGTGGGGCACATACATAAGAGGGCCACAGGAGAACGCCATATGACGCGCGATGAGATACTCGGTGCTTCCTCGATGCCGCTTGCCTCTCCCAGTTATCCCAAGGGGCCGTTCCGGTTCATCAACCGGGAATATTTGCTGATCCATTACGAAACGGACCCCGCGGCGCTGCGGGCCATGCTGCCCGAGCCGTTGGAGCCGGATGGGAACCATGTGTTCTTTGAATGGATGAAAATGCCCGATTCGTCAGGGTTTGGCGATTACGAGGAGAGCGGCTGCGGCATCGCGGCGACGTATAATGGCGTTAAATGCAATTATAGCTGCATGATGTTCCTCGACGATGAGGCGCCGACCACGGGTGGCCGGGAGATTTGGGGGTTTCCCAAGAAATTCGGTATTCCAAGGCTGAAGACGATCCATGAGACGCTGACAGGGACGCTCTATTATGACGAGGAGCGGGTGGCGCTGGGGACCATGGTGTATAAGCAGACGCCGATGGACCTGGCGCAGACGAAAGCGGGGATGGGTAAACTGAACGTGAATTTGAAGTTTATTCCCGATGTGGATGGCAGGCCGAAGATTGCCCAGCTTGTTGGGTATCATTTGCAGGACATTGACCTGAAATTTGCTTTTACGGGCGATGCGCGGCTGCATCTGGTGCCGCATGTGAATTGCCGCCTGGCGGATTTGCCGGTACGGAAAATTATGTACGGGCAGCATTTGCTGGCCGATTTGACGCTGCCCTATGGCACGGTGCTGCATGATTATCTCGATGACCCGAAATAAGGAGAATTGGTAATGGCGTTAAAAGGCAAGGTGGCTTTGGTGACGGGCTCGACGAGCGGCATTGGG
>JAJYAF010000011.1 GCA_021779655.1 Pseudomonadota bacterium | reverse complement strand
TCGCCTCTCGTCCATATAGAGCCTGCGGGATATTTCGATCTGCAAGGCATGGCGCTGCTGGCGCGGCCGGCCGTAATGGCGGGTGATATAGCCGCCCGCATAGGGGTCGTTGCGGGTGACGGTGAACCCTAATTGCCGCAATGTCGCTTCCGCGAAGGCGGTGATCTTCGGCGCGCAACTGGTGCCGAAGCCATCTCCCAGGATGATATCGGGCGGTCGCGCCGCCTTTTCCGGCGCGATTGCCGGCATTGTATCAGGGCTCGGGCTGGGCATGGAATGGCAATCTATCATCAGGCAGGCGCCGAACGATTCCATGGTTGAATCGATCACACTTCGCAGCTTGCCATGGAAGGGCCGCCAGCAGCGCTGGATTCGCTGCTCGGCCTCCGCGAATGTCAGCTTGCGGCTGTAGATGCGCTCCCCGGTGGCGACGATGCGGGCGATCGTGCCCAAGCCGGCCGCCACCCGCGGACTGCCGGCGTTGATATAGGAAGGCAGCCGGTCCTCGAACATCTCGGGATCGAGTTCCCAGGGTTCGCGGTTGGCGTCGCAATACGCGCGGGGGAAGGTTGCGGCCAGCAGCGGCATGCCCAGCGCCGGGCCGGCCGCGAACAGTTCGTCCACGAAACTGTCCTCGCTGCGCCGTATGGCAAGCGTATCCAGCCGGGATGCCGCGAGAAACTCCCGCGTATAGTGCCGGCCGGAATGGGGGGAGGAGAGAATTATCGGCACGGTTCGCCTTACAGGCTCCGTGAGCACGAAAGGTTCCGCCACCGCCCATGATACCATGCCGCCATTGAACCAGCATCCGCCGGCAAAGCCAAGCAAAACCGAGCCAGCCTTCGAGGCAACCGGCTCCTTGCCGCAATGAGGCATGCGCATGCCCGGTCCCACGCCCGAGCAGGACGGAAAATTGTTTTTTTGCTCTGGGCTGACTATTTTCCCGGCAGGACGCAACGGAGATCGAAATTGCGTGACATTCGGATCGTAATCGCCGTGGTTGCCGCCTTGATGCTGTTCGGGCTATCCAGCCCGGTATGGGCGCAAGGCGTCTCGCCGCGGGAGATTCAGCAGCTTATCGCCAGCGGCCAGGAGCAGACGGCGCTGGCCGAACTGCATGCCGTATTGCAGGACCATCCGCAAAGCGGGGTCGCCTGGTATCTTACCGCCGAGGCATGGGATGCCTCCGGCAACGAGGCGGCGGCGGGCGCCGCGCTTGCCAAGGCCGAGCGCTACGCGCCGGGCCTGCCGTTCGCCAACCCGGCCGAGGTGGCGGCATTGCAGGCACGAATCAAAGGCGGCGGCGCGGCGCCGGTCCGCCACGCCGGCATCAGCCCGGTGCTGCTTGGCATCATCGGCCTCGTGTTTCTTTTCCTGCTTCTGCGCATGCTCTTCCGGCCACGCGGCGCGGTCGTGCCGGGCTATCCCCCCGGCTACGGCCCGCGCGGCTTCGGTCCGGCACCCGGCCCGTACCCGTATGGCCCGGCCGGCGGCATGGGTGGTGGTCTTGGCTCCGGTCTGGGCGGGTCGCTCTTGGGAGGTCTCGCGGCCGGGGCGGGCTTCGCCGCCGGGGAGCGGGCCATCGACAGCATGTTTGGAAACCGGAATGATCCGCTGAACGGGAATTTCCCGCAGGATCAGAATTTCGGCAACCCGAGCGCGGATGCCGATGACGGTTTGCAGGGCAATCCCGGCTGGGACGATGGCAGCGGTCAGGACGGGAATTTCGATCCGAACAATAGCTGGTAGCCGGCGAGGTTTTGCCGGCGGCCAAGGCCGGTAACGGTGCCGTCGTTTCAGCCCTGGTCCAGCGGTATCAGCGTGCCGGCGCGCCATTGTTGCAGCGTGGCGAAGGCGCGCGTGTTCTGGCCGGTTTTGTCGAAGGCGACCCCCCAGCCATTGGCCAGCGCCCCGACGGGAAGGCTGCTCTGGCGCAGGGCAGCGAGGAGCTGGCGGGCATCGCCCCTGAGCCTGGCCAGCGTGTCGAAGACGAGCCTGGCGCCGACATAGGCGCTGAGGCTCTCGGCGGAGCGGGGTGCCATGGCGAAGCGGGCCTGATAGGCCTGCGCCACGGCGCCGGCGGCAGCGGGATAGAATGGGGCGGCGGTGACATAAACGCCATCCAAAGCGGGGCCTAGCGCAAAGGCGGTCTCGCGCAGGCCGTAGCCGTCGCCACAGCCGATCACGGCGGCCGGCCGCCATCCGGCATCCTGCAGTGCCTCGAAGAAAACCAGCACATCGTCCTGGCCGGCGGCGTGTAGAACGACGCCGGCGCCCGCGCGCTTCAGCCTGCCCACTTCCTCGTGCAGGTTCGCCGCATCCGGCGCGTAGCCGATGGAGAGCAGCGGCGTGATCTTCGCCGCCTGCCATTGCGCGAGCGCGGCGGCGGCGATCGCGCCCTCGGTAGCCCCGGTGTTGAACAGCAGGCCGATCGGCGCGTTGGGGAATCGCTGTGCGATGGCGGCGGTCGCGCGGGCCGCGATCATCGTGGTGTCGAGGCAGATCCGGATAAGGAACTTGAAATTGCGGCCGGTGATGCCATCGGCCGCCGCGTTGATCTCGATATACGGGATTTGCGCAAGTTCCGCCGCATCCGAGCCGGAATAGGCAATGCTGGAAGTACCGGTTCCGAGCAGCAGGTCCAGGTGGTTGGCGGCGATCAGGTTGCGAGCGATGGATTCCGCCTCGCTTTGGCCGACCGCGTCGGCCACGGCCAGGCCGAGCGGCCGGCCGGCGATGCCGCCGGCCTGGTTGACCGCGTCCAGGGCGAGCTGCACGCCGCGTAACGCCTCGTCGCCGATCAGCGCGTCGCCGCCGGAGAGGGGGAAAAGCGCGCCCATATGCGGGCTGGGGGGCGGGGCGGAATGCGGCTCGGCGCCGGCCGCCAGCGCCCGGGCGGCCATCGCCCGGCGCGCCGCGATGGACAGCACCGCTCCGGATGCGATGAAGGACCGGCGAGGAAAACGCATGGGCGCGGAAACTGCCCGACGGAGCGGTGCGATGCAACGCCCGCCAGGTCTTGACGGCGGGCCGGCGATTGCCGAGCTATGGGCAATGCTGGAAACACTCCCGCGCGTAATGCGCTATGTGCAGATGACCGGGCCGGGCGGGCCGGAGGTCATGCGGATCGCCGAGACCGAGCTGCCGGTGCCGAAACCGGAGGAAGTGCTGATCAGGGTGATGGCCGCGGGCGTCAACCGTCCGGACGTGCAGCAGCGCAAGGGCCTTTATCCGCCGCCGCCGGATGCCAGCCCGATTCTGGGGCTGGAAGCCGCGGGCGAGGTGGTGGCGCGCGGCGCGGCGGTCACCGGGTTGGACCTTGGCGCGACGGTAACCGCGCTCTGCAATGGTGGCGCTTACGCGGAGTACGTGGCCGTGCCGGCAGCGCAATGCCTGCGCTGGCCGCGCGGTTTCGACGCCGTACGTGCCGCGGCGCTGCCCGAGAACTATTTCACCGTGTGGGCCAATGTGTTCGAGATCGGCCGGTTGCGGAAAGGAGAAACCCTGCTGGTGCATGGCGGCACTTCCGGGATCGGCGTGACCGCCATCCAGCTTGCGCGCGCGCGCGGCGCCGAGGTGATCGCCACCGCCGGCTCGGCCGGGAAATGCGCGTTCGTGGAAAGCCTGGGCGCGCGGGCGATCAATTACCGGGAGGCGGATTTCGCCGAGGAAGTGGCGCGACTGACCGGAAAGAAGGGCGTGAACGCGATTCTCGACATGGTGGGCGCGTCCTACGCGGCGCGCAATCTGGCCTCGCTGGCGCCGGACGGGCGGCTGGTCATCATCGGGCTGATGGGCGGCGCAAAGGTGGACGGGTTCAACCTGACCCCGATCATGACCCGGCGGCTGACGGTCACGGGCTCGACCTTGCGGCCGCGCAAGGCGGCGGACAAGGCCGCGCTTGCCGAGGCGCTGAAACAGCATGTCTGGCCGGAACTCGATGAGGGCCGGTGCGGGCCGGTGATCCATCAGGTGTTCCCGCTGGAGGCGGTGGCGGCGGCGCACGCGCTGATGGAAAGCAGCGAGCATATCGGCAAGATCATGCTGCAAGTGACATGAGCGCGTGAACGGCCAGCGAATCGGCACCGAATATGGCCCCTCGGGCGAGGTGCTGCATCTGATTCCCTTCAGCCCTGCTGACCTGCCCAACGTGAGCGGAGCGCATCTGGAACGTGCCTGGGAAGCGGCGCATGCGGCGGCAGGCGACGCGCGCCCATGGCGGCCGCCAACGCGCCATGGTTTCCGCTTCCGGCAGAAGGGCGCCGAGCCGCTGGACCTTCTGCTCGCCGATCGGGATGCCGCGAGTTGGGCCGACGGGGTGCGGACGGTGGCCGATCTTTCGAGCGCCTACGGCATTTCCCTATGCCTGCGGCTGCTCGCCCTGGTGGCGCTGATGGCCAGCGCCACCTGGCTGCGGCCCTGGTTCAGCCTGGGCGGCGGCATCGAGATTCATCCGGCTTTGCTCCGCGCCGCGGCGCTGGCGCCATTGACGGCGACCGGTGCTTTCGCCGAAACGCATCTGCGGGCATTGTTGCCGGAAGGTTGAGGCTTCGCCGGCCGGGCGCGGCGCGAGGGCATGGCACGCGAGGCATGGCATGGCATGGGCACGAAAGCGGGGAGATGAGCCGCCGATGAGCTTGAGGCGAATTGGCGCGGCTGCCGCTGGGGTTTCCCGCGCTGGCGTTGCGGGAGCAATGGTGCTTGCCGCCGGCATATTGGCCGGCTGTGCCGCCGCGCCGCCACCGAGCGCGGCCGAGCAGGCGGAGCTTGCCGCCTGCACCCAGCAGGCAGATGCGGTTTACGCGCAGAGCAATCTGAACGCCCTTGGTCGGACCTCGCAGAACGGCTTATATATGGCACCCATGCCCAACCATGTTTTCGACGGGCAGCGCATGGGCACGCTGAACGCCCGGAACAACCAGATCAGGGCCTGCATGGAAAATGGTAATCCGGGCGCCGGCGCTCCGGCGGCGGCCTCGCTTCCGGCCCCGAGGATCATCGACAATCCCTGACGCCCCAACAATGGAGACAAGCTTATGAGCCGTATCAGCCGCACCGATTCCAGCGGGATCACCTCCCGGGCCGTCGAGTATCACGGTTTCGTCTATCTCCAGGGTCTGGTGCCCTCGGATAAATCGAAGGATATCGCCGGACAGACCAAGGACGTGCTGGCGCAGATCGACGCATTGCTGGAGAGCCACGGTACCGACAACACCCGGCTGCTCCAGGCGCATATCTGGCTCAAGAATATCGCGGATCGCGCGGCCATGAACGCGGTATGGACAGCCTGGCTGCCGCCCGGCGCGGCGCCCGCGCGGGCCTGTGTACAGGCGGTTCTTGCGGACCCGGAATGGCTGATCGAGATCATGGTGACCGCTTGCCGGTGACCTGCCCGGGGCTCATGCGGACGTTTAGTTTTCCTTTACTACTTATTTGATTTGTTTACTAATTTCGGTATCGATTTCAGACGCGATTCGCCCTCGTCGGGGATCTGATCCATCGCAATTTCGGCTCGGAAAAAACCGCTGATAGGAAATCAGTCTTAAAAATTTCACCCTCACGAAGCGGTGGAGGCGATTCTCCAGCGCTGTTGTAATTTTGCATCATTTTCAGGTTGCGAAAATCGCATTCCACCTTTAGCTGCAAGACATATCTACGGACTGCGGGGGCGATCTGGGTATGGGTCTACGTGGCGAAGCCGGCGCTAAAAAGCCCGGCCTCTGGGGAATTCGGGCAAAAGCGGGTTTTGCGTATCTGGCGGTTCTGACCGGTCTGCTATGGGCCGGAACCCCGGCCGCGCGGGCGGAAGGCAATGCCCACGCTACCCGGCACAGCCTCACGCGGCGGCATGAGATCCGCGTTTCGGAGGCCCATGTCCATTATCATCACCGGCTGGCGTATCATGAGGGGGCACCTCACGAGGGCGCATATCATGGGCATACCCGTCTTGCGCGTGCCGGTGTTCATCGTCCGGCCCGCTATGCCAGCGGGCATCGCCGCTATCTCCGCTATGCCAGCGCGGTTTACCATTACTCCCGCCTGCAATGCGTTCCTTATGCGCGCGAGATCTCGCATATCCAGCTCTCTGGCGATGCATTTCTGTGGTGGGCGGAAGCTGCCGGGCGCTATGCACGCGGCAATACCCCGGCTGAGGGAGCGGTTCTGAATTTCCGCTCCATTCGCCGCATGCCGCTCGGGCATGTCGCCGTGGTCACCGCCGTGCTGGACAGCCGCACCATCCTCGTCACTCAGGCCAACTGGGTGCCCGGCACCATTACCAACGACGTGACCGTCCAGGACGTGTCCCCTGACAACGATTGGTCTGAGGTCGAGGTCGAGCTGGGTGACAGCAGCCATTGGGGCGCGGCCTATCCCGCCTATGGATTTATTTATAACCAACCCGCCAACAGCACGGTCATCGCCGGCAACGCGCAAGCCGATGAAGTCGCCGAGGCGCCTCAGCCGCCGCCCATCGCCACCGAGGCCCCCAACCGGAACCTGCAATAGGCTGTTCGCCGCGGGGTTCCGGCGCGCGCGATCAGACCGGCGTGACGGTCTGCGCGTAGAGCGTCTGGCCGGATTCGTCGATCAGCGCGAAATCCATTTTCTCCGACGAGAGCTTGCAGGCCATGAAGCCGTGGGCGCCGGAGACAAAGCCCGGGCGACCGGCGGGGCCGGGAGAATAGGTTTTTGAGCCGGCGCCGTTGGTGACATAGGTAAGGCCGTTCAGCGTTACCGATTGCAGCGTGTGATCATGGCCGTTGATGTAGATCGGCACGCGATGGGCGCGCAGGATCGGGTCGATCTGGGCGATCATATCGGGCTGATCATGGCCACGGCCGGTGAGAGCCGTGTAGATCGGGTGATGGCCGACGACGATTTTCCAGCGCGCCGTGGAGCGGCTCAAGGCCGAGTTCAGCCACGCCGCCTGTCTCGCCGGGTCCTGGCCGGAAATATCGGTTTCGGTGCCGAGATAATAGCGGATGAAGGGCGAGGTATCGAGGTAGAAGAATTCCGCCGTGCCGCCATCCGGCAGGGTTTCCACGCGGCTGTAGTAGCGTGCCGGCAGCCGCCAGCGCGGGCTGAGGCGGCTGTAATCGAGCTGCGCCTGCACGTTGCCGCGATAATCGTGATTGCCGAGGATGATCCGCCAGGGCGATTGTAGAGCAGGCGCGGTGTAGATACGCTCGAACGAGGTTTGCCAATAGGGATCGTCCAGCCCGGTGACGCCGTTTTCGTAGAAATTATCGCCGAGCGAGATCGTGAAGTGGCTGCCGATCGCGGCGGCGGTCTGGCCCATCTGGCCGGCGACGGCAGACTGGTGGTCCCACCCATGCCGGCCCCAATCGCCGATCAGCACGAAATTGAGCGTTGGCGCGGCGGCGGCGGCGGGCAGCGCGGAACCGGCGGCGAGCGCGGCGGTTCCGGCGATGAGGGCGCGGCGAGTGAGGGTCATGGGGCGGGTTCCATCGGTTGGCCTGGGCGCCATTAACACGAATTTCGCGCCGCGCGAACGCGCTGTGAACGCTGCGAACGCGCGCGGGTGCCGGAACCGCCTTGGCGCGATTTATTTGTCCCCCCCGAGGCGGCTGCCTGACCAAGCCATTCCGGAAGCGGGGTTTGACAACCGCATGTGGGCGGGCTATCCAATGGCTGCAATTAAGAATGTTTCTCATTTGCAGTTCGAGGATGGCAATGCGGTTTTCTTTTCCGGCTCTGGCTTCCACGGCCGCCCTGGCTTTCGGCCTGGGCGCAGCACCCGGCTTCGCGGAGACGCTGACGCTCTACAGCGCGCAGCATCCGCAGGTGAATGCCATGCTGATCGCGGCTTTTACCCGGGAATCCGGCATCGCCGTGCGGTTGCGGGAGGGCGAAGGGCCGGAGCTGGCGAGCGAAATCCTCCAGGAGGGAGCGGATTCGCCGGCCGATGTATTCTTCACGGAAAATTCGCCGGAACTTGATCTGCTGGACGAAAAGGGCCTCCTCGCGCCGGCGGATAAAACCACGGCAGCGCAGGTGCCGGCACGCTACAGCGCGGCCGATGGCCACTGGCTCGGCGTGCTGGCACGCGAGAACGTGCTTGCCTACGATCCCGCGCTGATCCGCGAATCGGCGCTTCCGGCTTCCCTGCTCGATCTCGGAAAGCCGGAATGGAAGGGCAAATTCGGCTTCGCGCCCAGCGACGCGGATTTTCTGCCTCTGGTCTCGGCGGTCATCAGGCAGGAAGGGAAAGCCCGGGCGCTGGCCTGGTTGCAGGGGCTGAAGGCCAACGGGACGGTCTATCAGGACGATGAAGGCGCGGCCGCCGCCGTGGCGCGCGGCAGCGTGGCGTTCGCCATCATCAACAACTACTACTGGTATCGGCTGGAAAACGCCCTCGGCGCCGCGAATATCCATAGCCGGCTGTATCACTTCAAGGGCGGCGATATCGGCGGGCTGGTCAATATTTCCGGCGCGGGCGTGCTGAAATCCTCTGCCCATCCCAAGGCCGCGCAGCAATTCCTGGCGTTTCTGGTGAGCGCGCCGGCGCAGCAAATGCTGGGCGAAAGCGATATCGATTTCGAATATCCGCTGCGCCCCGGCATTCCGGCCAACCCCAGGCTACGGCCCTTGCGGGAATTGCAGCCGCCGCCGATCGACCCGGCGGCTTTGGGCGATGACCGGGAGGCCGGGGCGCTTCTGCAACAGGCCGGGTTGATTTGAATGCCGGAGCCGATACCCGATCTGATGCCTGATCTGATGCCGGGCGTGGCCGCGCGGGCCGCCCTGCCCGCCGCTCCGCCGCCCCGCCGGTCAGCACCCGGCGCGGCGCTGCTGGCGGCTTCGTCGCTGGCGGCGGTTCTGGTGCTGCTGCCGGTTATGGTGACTCTCGGCCAGGCGGCCGACGCCGGATGGGCGGTTGCACGGGCGCTCCTGTTCCGGCCGCTGGTCGCCACGCTGCTGGGCAATTCGCTGCTGCTCATGCTGGGGGCCGCGACGATTTGCGGCGTGGCCGGCACCGCCGCCGCCTGGGCGGTGGAGCGGACCGATCTGCCCGGCGCGGGAATCTGGGCGGCGCTGGTGGTGGCGCCGCTCGCCATTCCGCCGTTCATCACGAGCTATGCCTGGGTCTCGCTGGACCCCGCGCTTGAGGGTTTCGCGGGCGCGCTGCTGGTGGTGAGCGTTTCTTACATGCCCTTGGTTTACCTGCCGGTGGCCGCGGCGCTGCGCGAACTGGACCCGGCGCTGGAGGAGACGGCGCGCGCCCTGGGCAATGGCACCCTGGGCAATGGCGCCCTGGGCAATGGCGCCCTGGGCAATGGCGCCCTGGGCAATGGCGCCCTGGGCAATGGCGGCTGGGCGGTGTTCCGACGGGTGGTGCTGCCGCAGTTGCGGCCGGCGCTGCTGGGCGGGATGCTGCTGGTCGCGCTCGACGTGCTGGTGGAATTCGGCGCCTTCGCGTTGCTGCGTTTCCGCAGCTTCACCACGACGATCTATGCCGCATACCGCACCGGCTTCTCCGGCGCGGAACCGGCGCTGCTCTCGGTGGTGCTGGTGCTTCTGTGCATCGCCTGCCTGGCCGCCGAATGGCTGGTGCGGGGCAAGGCGCGCTATGGCCGGGTGGCGCGCGGCACGCGGGGCAAGGCCGTGCGGCACCGGCTCGGGCGCTGGCGCTTCGTTTGCGCCGCTGGGTTCGCGCTGCTGGCGCTGCTCACGCTCGGGCTGCCGCTCGGCATGATCCTCTACTGGCTCACCCAGCCAACTGACGCCGCCACAACCGTTGCCGGTTACACGCCGGGCATGCTGCTGCGGACCAGCTGGGTTTCCATCCGGCTCGGTCTTTACGGTGCCGGGCTGACCCTGGCGCTGGCGCTGCCGCTCGGGCTGCTTTCGGCACGCTATCATCTCCCCGCTGTCACGCTGCTGGAGCGCAGCGCCTACCTGGCGCAGAGCATTCCCGGCATTGTCGTGGCGCTGGCGCTGGTGACGCTCGCGGTGCACGTCCTGCGCCCGCTTTATCAGAGCACGCTGCTGCTGGTGATCGGCTATGCCATCCTGTTTCTGCCGCTGGCGCTGGTGAACGTGCGTTCCGGTTTCATGCAGGCCCAGGCAAGGCTGGAAGAGGTCGGCCGCTCCCTTGGATTGAACCGGTGGCAGGCAGTGGCGCGGATTATCCTGCCGCTGGCCGGCCCGGGGTTGGGCGCCGCGATGTCGATTGTGTTCATCGCCGTGGTAACGGAGCTGACGGCGACCCTGCTGCTCGCCCCGACCGGCATGCAAACCCTGGCGACCGAGATCTGGGCGAATACCGCGACCCTCGCCTTTGCCGCCGCCGCGCCCTACGCCGCCGCCCTGGTGGCGCTTTCAATGGCGGCATCCTGGCTGCTGGCGCGCCGTTTCGGTGCTGCCACGGTTTACTCCCCCCGCCGATGACGGGAGTTACGGTCAGGCACCTCGCCAAATCCTTCGGCGCCGGGCCGGTGCTGCGGGATGTAAGCCTGGCCGTCGCGCCCCGGGCGCTTACCGCCGTGCTGGGAGTATCGGGCAGCGGCAAGACCACGCTGCTGCGGTTGATCGCCGGGTTCGAGCGGCCGGATGCCGGGGAGATACGGATCGGCAACGAAACGGTCGCCTCGGAAACGATCTTCCGGCAGCCGGAGCGGCGGGGAATCGGTTATGTCCCGCAGGAAGGCGCGCTGTTCCCGCATCTGAGCGTGGCCGATAATATCACCTTCGGCCTCTGCCGGGCGGAACGGCGGGCGCGGGCGCGGGTGGCCGAACTGCTGAGCCTGGTGGGGCTGCCGGAATCCTATGCCGCGCGCGCGCCGCACGAACTCTCGGGCGGCGAGCAGCAGCGTGTCGCGCTGGCCCGGGCACTGGCACCCAAACCCAGGCTTTTGCTCCTGGACGAGCCGTTTTCCGCGCTCGATGCCAGCCTGCGCGAACAGACGCGCGAAGCCGTGGCCGCCGCCATCCGGGCCGCTGAAGCCACCGCGATTCTGGTGACGCACGACCAGGAAGAGGCGCTTTCCCTGGGCGAGGAGGTCGTGGTGCTGCGCCAGGGGGTGGTGGCGCAAATCGGCTCGCCCCGGCTGCTCTACCAGCGCCCGGCGAGCAGAGAGGTGGCGAGCTTCGTCGGCACCGCCGCGTTTCTCAAGGGAATCGTGGCCGGAGCGAAGGTGCGCTGCGCCCTGGGAGAACTCGACCTTGCCAACCCCCCCGCCGACGCGCAGGCCGAGGGCGCGGTTTCGGTCATGATCCGCCCGGAACAGATCAAGCTGGCACCAGAGCCCGTGCCCGGCGGCATCGCCGCGAGGGTCGGGCATGTCAGCTTTCTCGGCCATGACGCCCTGCTGCATCTCAACCTCGCCGAGGCGGGCGCGGACGCGGGCACCGGCGTGCTCACCGCCCGGGTTTTCGGCCACGATCTTCCGGAGCCGGGCGCCAAAATGTGGTTGCGGGTGGAGGGCGCGGTAATGGCGTACGCGGAGCCGCTTCCCGCATGAAACCTTCAATCCGTATGGCGGCCTTGCGCCGCTTTGATGAGAATGCCTCGCATTACCAAAAACCGAAAGGAACACCCATGACCAAACGTGGCCCCCGCATGGCCTCAAACCCCGCTCTGCCGGCGCTTCTCCTGGCCTGCGCACTGGCTCTCTCCCCGGCGGCCCGGGCCGGGACCGGAGGATTCCTCGCCGGTCTTGGGAAGTCCCAGACGCTCGCCTCCACCGAGCCCGCGAACGGCGACCTGAATCCCTATGCGGTGGCGATCGCGCCCGCTGACTTTGGCAGCGTGCAAAAGGGTGACGTGCTGGTCACCAATTTCAACGACGCCCGGAACTTCCAGGGCACCGGCACGACCCTTGTGGACTATCGCCCGGCGACAGGCGCGCTTTCGGTTTTCGCCACCGTGCCGCGACATCTGGCCGGCTGCCCCGGCGGCGTGGGTCTTACCGCCGCCCTGGCGGTGCTGAAATCCGGCTGGGTGATCGTGGGCAGCGCGCCCAGCACCGACGGCACGGCCCGGACGCTGGGTTCAGGCTGCCTCATCGTGCTCGATGCCAAGGGAGAAGTGGCCGGCACGATAACCGGGCCGGACATCGACGATCCCTGGGGCGACATGGCGGTGATCGACCGGGGGGACCAGGCGCAGCTCTTTGTCAGCAATGTCGGGTTCGGGCTTGGCGGTTCCGCCGCGAGCGCGGTCCACCGGCAGGCCAATGTAGTGCGGCTTGATCTCGTGATCCCGTCCGGCAAGCCGCCGGCGGTGCGCGCCAGTACCGTCATCGCGCAGGGCTTCGGCGCGCAGGCCGATCCGGGCGCGTTTCTGATCGGCCCGACCGGGCTCACGCTGGGCGCTGACGGGCAGCTCTTCGTCTCCGATGCGCTTGGCAACCGGATCGTGGCGATCGACGAGGCGGGCACCCGCACCCGTTCCGCCGGCACCGGCCGGGAAGTGACCCGGGATGGCTTCCTCGCCCGGCCGCTGGCGCTGGCCCTGGCGCCCAACGGCAATCTGCTCGCCGTGAACGGCTTGAATGGCGATCTGGTCGAGATGGATCCCCGGAGCGGCCGGCAGATCGGCCGGCGGCTGATCGACGGTGACGAGGCGCAGACGCCGCCGGGCAGCGGCGATCTGTTCGGGCTCGCGGTGATGCCGGACGGACAGGGGCTTTATTATGTCGAGGACGACATGAACACGCTCGTCGCGGCCAGACCGGGGAAAGGAAAATGAAGGACATGAAAGACGAGGCTTTGTATCCGCGCCCCTCGCGCCGCAATTTCCTCGCGGCCGCCGGGCTGGCCGGAGCCGCCGGGGTCGGCGGGGTGGCGGGCGCGGCGGCGTCTGCGCGCGGCGAGCCGGAACCACCGGGCCTGGTGCCGTTTTATGGCCCGCACCAGGCCGGCATTACCACGCCGATGCAACAATCGCTCTATTTCGCGTCATTCGACCTGGCGGCCGCGAACCGGGCGGAGCTGGTCGAGATGCTGCGCGGCTGGACCGTGGCGGCGGCGCGCCTGACCGCCGGCCAGCCGGTCGGCGAAGACGGCTCTTCCCAGCAGCCGCCCCGGGATTCCGGCGAAGCGGCCGGGCTTGGCGCGCAGCGCCTTACCCTCACCTTCGGTTTCGGCCCGGAGATGTTCAGCCTTCAAGGGCATGACCGTTACGGAATCGCGCATCTGCGGCCCGCGGCGCTGGTGGATCTGCCGCGCTTTCCCGGCGACCAGCTGATGCCGGGGCAGAGCGGCGGCGCGGTCTGCATCCAGGCCTGCGCCGACGACCCGCAGGTCGCCTTCCACGCGGTGCGGCAACTCGCCCGGATTTCCTATGGCGCGGCCCTGCTGCGATGGGTGCAGACGGGATTTTCCGCCGCCAGTAAAACGCGGGGGACGCCGCGCAATCTGCTCGGCTTCAAGGACGGCACCATGAACCCGGCAGGCGCGAGCGTGGCGCCGGCGGTGTGGGTGGACGGCGAAAACCCTTCCTGGATGCAGGGGGGCAGCTACATGGTGGCGCGGCGCATCCGTATCGCGCTTGAGCATTGGGACCGGATGAGCGTCGCCTTCCAGGAAAGGACGATCGGCCGGCACAAGCAATCCGGCGCGCCGCTCAGCGGCAAGGGGGAATTCGATGCGCCCGATTTCGCGGCGGCCGACGCCGACGGCAACCCGGTCATTCCGGAAAACGCGCATATGCGGCTCGCCGCGCCCGCAAACAACGGCGGCGCCGCGATGCTGCGGCGTTCTTACTCCTACGATGATGGCGTGAGCTTCACGGCGGAGCGGTGGCCGCCGTGGCGGCAGGCCATCGAATACGATGCCGGGCTGTTCTTCCAATGCTTCCAGAAGGACCCGCGCACGGCCTTCATTCCGATTTTCGGCCGGCTATCCAAGTTCGACGCGCTGAACCAGTTCACCACGCATGGCGGCAGCGCCATCTTCGCCTGCCCGCCGGGTGCGACGCGGGACGGCTATGTGGGACAGAAACTGTTCGAGGCATAACTTTTTACTGAAGGAAAACGCAGCTTATGAAAAAATCCAAACGGCTCCGGCTGCGGCTATCATTCGCCGTGTCGATGCTGACGGCGGCCGGTGCCGCCCCCGCCCTCGCGAGCGATGACGGCGGGATGCTGGGCGATATGGGCGGGATACGCACCGCGCTTGGCCAATACGGAATCCAGTTCGACGCGGTGGACAGCGAAACCCTGCTCGACAACATGGCCGGCGCGGTGAAGAACGGCGCCACGATGCAGGGCGTGCTGACGCTGGGTGTCGATGTCGATACCGCGAGGTTGCTCGGCCTGCCGGGCGGCACGTTTCATGTGAGCGCGCTGCAACTGCATGGCAGACCGCTCAGCCCGTATTATCTGCAGGACCTGCAGGCGGCGAACGGCACGGAAGGCGATAACGCAACCCGCCTCTGGGAGCTTTGGTATGACCAGCAGTTCCTGCGCAACCGGCTCGATTTCAAGATCGGCCAGCAGAGCATCGATTCCGAATTTCTGGTCAGCACCTATTCCGGGCTTTTCGTGAACACCATGGCCGGCTGGCCCTTGATCCCCTCGGTCGATCTATATGGCGGCGGACCGGCCTACCCGCTTTCATCGCTCGGCCTGCGGTTGCGAGCGGAGCCTGCCGACAATGTCACGGTCCTGGCCGGCGTGTTCGACGACAATCCGGGCGGCAGCGCGTTCTATGCCGATGCGCAGGCGCGCGACTCCGCCGGCACGCTGTTCAACCTGAACACCGGCGCGCTGTGGATCGCGGAATTCCAGTATAGCGCGAAACCGGCAGGACTGCCCGGCACCTATAAATTCGGCGGCTTCTACGATAGCGGACATTTTCCCGATCAGCGCTTCGATACCGATGGCCGTTCCCTGGCCGCCGCCGACAGCGATGGCCTGCCACGGATGCATCGCGGCAATTACGCGTTCTACGGCGTGGCCGACCAGACGGTGTGGCAGAGCCACGCGGACAGCTCGCGCACCGCGAACCTGTTTGTCCGGATCATCACCGCGCCGGCCGGCCAGAACCTGGTGGACTTCAGCGCCAACGGCGGCATCACGATAACCGCGCCGCTGCCGGGACGGGAAAACGATACCGCCGGCATTGATTTCGGCCTGGGACGGGTGAGCAGCAGGGTCGCCGATTTCGACCGCGATGCGGGGCTGAAGCGGCGCGGCTGCGAGGAACTGGTAGAACTGACCTATCAGGCGCAGATCACGCCGTGGCTCGTGGTGCAGCCGGATCTGCAATACGTGTTCACCCCTGCCGGCGGCGTCCCCGACCCCAGCGATCCGAAACACAGCCTTCGCAACGCGTTCATCGGCGGCGCGCGGGCGGCGGTGACGTTCTGAAGTGACGCCGCTACGGCGGCGTTCGCGGGGCCGGGAACAGCGCGCTGCTGCGCCCCAGCGCATAATACACGGCCAGCCCCGCGTATTCGTGCATGGCGAGATCGAA
>JAJYAF010000337.1 GCA_021779655.1 Pseudomonadota bacterium | reverse complement strand
GGCACGCCCGGCATGCGGCTTGCGAACTCACGGCACATCTCCTCGCTCAGCATCGATTCGGGGAAAATCGCATCGGCGCCCGCTTCCATATAGCGCCTGGCCCGCGCCAGGGCGCCCTCCATCCCTTCCGAGGCCGCGGCATCGGTGCGGGCGATGATGAACAAATGCCGCCTGGCATGCGCGGCGGCGGCGACCTTGGCCGCCATATCCTCGATCGAGGCCAGCTTCTTGTCGTTCAGATGCCCGCATTTCTTGGGCAAAATCTGGTCTTCCAGATGCACCGCGGCGGCGCCCGCGTCTTCAAAGGCGCGCACCATGTTCATCACGTTCAGCGCCTCGCCATAGCCGGTATCGCCATCCACCAGCACCGGCAGACCGGAGGCGCGGCTTACCTGGCGGATGAAGAAACAGACATCGTCAACCGTGATGATGCCGAGATCGGGCATGCCCATGGAAGCGGACATCGCCCCGCCGGAGAGGTAGCAGGCCGAGAACCCAGCCGCCTTCACCTGCTGCGCGGCAAGCCCGTTATGAGCGCCCGGAATACCCAAAATTCCGGGGCGCGCCAGAAGCGCCCGGAACCGGTCGCCGGCATTGCCGCTGGGCAGGTCGGAAGCGCTGAGATAAGGCATGGATGGCTCCTTTTTTGAAGGGCGGTACGAGCGCCCTTCATGGTTTCTTCTCGTCAGAAAAAGAATACCGTTTTCGTCATGGCCGCTGTTCGAGCGGGACGAATTTGAGATTCTCCGGCCCCACATAATTTGCGGAGGGCCGGATGATCTTGCCGTCGATCCGTTGCTCGATGATATGCGCGCTCCAGCCGGACGTGCGGGAGATGACGAAGAGCGGCGTGAACATCGCCGTGGGCACGCCCATCATATGGTAGGAGACCGCCGAAAACCAATCGAGATTGGGGAACATTTTCTTGATCTCGTCCATCACGCTTTCGATACGCTCGGCGATCAGAAACATCTTCATGCTGCCGGCCGCCTCGCTCAGCCGTCTCGCCACCCGCTTGATGACGACGTTGCGCGGATCGGCGATGGTATAGACCGGGTGGCCGAAGCCGATGATCACTTCCTTCGCCTCGACACGCTTGCGGATATCGGCCTCCGCCTCGTCCGGCGTGTTGTAGCGCTTCTGGATGTCGAACGCGACCTCGTTGGCGCCGCCGTGCTTGGGCCCGCGCAGCGCGCCGATGCCGCCGGTGATCGCCGAATACATGTCCGACCCGGTGCCGGCGATAACCCGGCAGGCGAAAGTGGAGGCGTTGAACTCATGCTCGGCATAGAGGACGAGCGAGGTATGCATGGCCCGCACCCAAAGCTCGGAAGGCTTGCGCCCGTGCAGCAGGTGCAGGAAATGGCCGCCGATCGAGTCGTCATCGGTCTCCACGTCGATGCGCTTGCCGTTATTGGAATAATGGTACCAGTAGAGCAGCGCGGAGCCGAGCGAGGCCATCAACCGGTCGGCGATATCCTTGGCGCCCGGCTCGTTATGATCGTCCTTTTCCGGCAGCACCGCGCCCAGCGCGGAAACATAGCTGCGCATCACATCCATCGGGTGGGCGGCGGCGGGAATCGCCTCCAGCACCGTCCGGGTCGCGGCGGGCAGCGCCCGGAAGCTGCGCAGCTTGGCCTTGTACGCGGCGAGATCGGCCCGGTTCGGCAATGTGCCATGCACCAGCAGGTGGGCGATCTCCTCGAACTCGCAGGCCTCCGCCACGTCCAGGATGTCATAGCCCCGGTAATGCAGGTCGTTCCCGGAACGGCCGACCGTGCACAAGGCGGTATTGCCCGCCGCGATCCCGGAAAGGGCCACGGATTTCTTGGGTTTGGGCAGGACGGTTTCACTCATCGTTCAAGGCTCCCTGAAAATACCCGGTTTACTGTCCCGAAGCGCGCCCGAAGGCAAGGCGAGGTTTAATTCGCCAAGCGTGCCGGCAGGTAGCGCCGCCAAATTCTGTGCCGCCTGAAGAAAGCGGTCGCGCTCGCGCGGGGTGATGATATCGCTTGTCAGGCCAGTGAATTTTTTTACGTAATCCGGCCGGGAAAACGGCCTGGCGCCGAGCGGATGGGCGTTGGCCACGGCCATCTCATCCAAAAGGCGCGAGCCGTCGTTGAACAGGATTTCAACCCGGCCGCCGAAGGCTTTTTCCGCCAGATCCTCCGTGTGGTAGCGGCGGGTCCATTCCGGGTCTTCCCGCGTTTCGATCTTATGCCACAGCCGCACGGTATCGGGCCGGTGGGCGCGCGCCGGCGTGTAGCTCTTCACATGGTCGAAGCCGCCATCCTGCAAGGCCACCGCGAAGATGTACATGATGGAATGGTCGAGCGTCTCGCGGCTCGCGTCCGGATTCATTTTCTGCGGATCGTTCGCGCCGCTGCCGATCACCACATGGGTGTGGTTCGAGGTATGGATGACGATACGCGCGATCGCCTCGAAATCGGCGATCTCCCGCCGCATCCGGAAGGCGAGGTCGATCAGCGCCTGCGCCTGGTACTCCGCCGAATGTTCCTTGGTATAGCTTGAAAGAATCGCGCGCTTGGGCTCGCCGGGAGCGGGGAGAGGGACGCGATAGACCGCATCGCGGCCGCCCAGCACGCGGGCGATGATCGCGTTCTCGCCTTCATAGATCGGGCTTGGGCTGTCCTCGCCGCGCATCGCGCGGTCCACCGCCTCCACCGCCAGCTTGCCGGCATGGGCCGGGGCATAGGCTTTCCAGCTGGAGATCTGCCCGGTGCGCGATTGCCGGGTGGTGAGCGAGACATGCACCGCCTGCTGCACCGCCTGATAGATCACCGCCTGCCTGAGCCGCAGCAGCGTGCCGATCCCGGCGGCCTGGGCCGGGCAGAGATGGGTGATATGGTCAATCCCGTGATCGTGCAGGCAGATGCCGCGCGCCAGCGCGATATGGATTTCATAAGCGGTGGCGATTGCCCGGATGAGATCGCGGCCGGAGCGCCCCTGCTGTTGGGCGACCGCGAGTATCGGCGGGATGTTATCCGCCGGATGGGCGTATTCGGCGGCAAGAAACGTATCGTGATAGTCGAGCTCCCGCACCGCCGTGCCGTTCGCCCAGGCCGCCCATTCCGGGCTCGCGGTGACGCGGGACGGCAGGCCGAATACTGTCGCGCCCCGCTTCCGGCGATGGCCGAGCGCCATCCCCCGGGCCGAGACCACCGGACGGCGGTTGATCGCCGCGATCGCCACCCCGGCATTGTCGATGATCCGGTTGATGATCATCTCCGCGACCGCCTTCTCCACGCCCGCTTTATCCGCCGCGACACCGGCCAGCCTCCAGGCGAGCTGGTCCTCGCGCCGCAGCAGGGCGCTGGAGGGATGGACCTTGACCTCGACGAATTCCATGCGCGAGCGTTTTCCCTTCAATCTTTCTTTCTGTTTTGCGCCCACTGGACCGGAAATTCCATAGCCCCGAACACACATCCGATCCGCTGCACCTCGGCCCCTTCACGCCAGGCGTGACAGGAGGTTAATTCGGGGAGTCCATCGCCACGCCAATGGCCGCCAGCATCTGCTTCACCCCTTCCGCCGGGCCGCTCTCATGGTTCCAGACCGCGCCCGCGACGGCCAGGAAATCGGCGCCCGCTTGCACCAGCGGCGCGCAGTTTTCCGCATTGATCCCGCCGATGGCCACGCAGGGGATCTCCATCATCTGGGCCCACCATTCGATCACTCCGATTTCCGCCATGGCCG
>JAJYAF010000336.1 GCA_021779655.1 Pseudomonadota bacterium | reverse complement strand
CGTGGATGATCCGCTTTTCGCCACCAATAGCGCCCGGGTCTCCCGGTTCGACGAGACGGTCGCCCGGGTCGGCGCCAAAGTGATCACCCGGCCCGTGGCTTGGTGGGCGGTAGAACTTACCCGGGCGGGCGTGCCGAATTCGCCGATCAACCGGCTCGACCAGGCGCTGGCCCTGCAACACCTGGTCGATCGCAACATCGTGCTCGACTATCAGGACCCGCATCACGGTGCGATGCGCGCCATGGCAATACCGCTTTCCGTCGATGGGCTGACCCGGACGGTCCGCAGGCGGCCGCCGCTGCTGGGCGAACATACCATCGAGATCCTGCGCGAAATCGGCGAGGATGCGGCAGGGATCGAGACGCTGGTGCGCTCCGGAGCCGTGCAGGCGAAGCAAGAAAGCTGAGCCGCGGCCGATCCCGCGCGCCCGGTCAGCCTCCAGGCTGACCGGGTTGGTTCACGCGTATAGCGGCTTTCAGGAAACCTGACGGCTTTTACCGGCCCAGTAGGGCTGGCGCAACACGCGCCGCAGCGGCTTACCGGCGGGGCTCAACGGAATTTCCGCGACGATCTCGATCGAGGTCGGTTTTTTATAGGATGGCATAGCCTCCATGCACCATGCGATGATCTGGTCGAGATCGAGCACCGCTCCCTGCGCGGGCACGACCGCGGCCTTGATCGTCTCTCCCCAGCGGTCATCGGGAATGCCGAACACGCAGACCTCTTGAATGTCCGGATGGCGGGAGAGGCAGCTTTCGATCTCCGCCGGATAGACGTTGAACCCTCCAGTGATGATCATGTCCTCCTTGCGATCGAGGATGTAGAGGAACCCGTCCTCGTCAAGGCAACCGATATCGCCCTGGTGAAACCAACCGTCGACCATGCGCTGCTCGGTCAATTCGGGGTTTTTGAGGTATCGTTGCATCGTCGCCGGTGATTTGAGGCAAATCTCGCCGCTCTCTCCGGTTGGAAGGCTCGTACCCTCCGGCCCGACGATCTTGATCCGCACGCCAAGCGCCGGCCGGCCCGCCGAGGCGAGACGGCGGCCGTCGCCCGTCGCTTCCATATCATGCTCATGCTTGTGAAGAATCGTCGAGAACTCCGGTGTCTCGCTCGATCCATAGAACTGCACGAAGATCCGGCCCAGCCGGGCGATCGCGCGCCGCAGCACGCCTTGCGGCATGGGGGAGGCGCCGTAATAGACCGTTGTCAGCGGGCTTAGGTCGTAGTCATCGATCTCGGGAGCGGAGATCAGTTTATTGATGCCGGTTGGGACCATGAAAGCGGCCGTCACGGCTTCGCGCGAGATCGCTTCGAAGACGGCGACCGGATCGATCCCGTTCAGCACCACATTCGTCGCTCCGCAAACAAAATATCGCTGTATGTCGAATCCGGCCGCGTGGGAGAGCGGGTGCATGGTTAACAGCGTTTCCCGGCCTGGGCGGATGTATCGGCCGATATTGACGGTGCGAATCGGCAAAGTGATCGCCTGCCCCCAGGCGGCATGGGTGTGCACCACGCCTTTGCCGGCCCCGGTCGTCCCGGCGGTGTAACGGATTCCGTAAAGGTCCTCGCCGGCCAGCGGTTCGAGGCGCGGCGGGTCCGAGGCGGCGGCGATCATCCCCTCATAGGAAAGCGCGGGAGATGGGTCCTCGCCGTCCACGCAGATCAACAGCGACACGGGAAGCTTGCCAGCGGCGTGCAGCGCGCGCGTCCGCTCGCCGCGTTCCTTCTGGTAGAAAATGGCCCGGGCCTCGCTGTGGCGCGTGTAGTGTTCAAATTCGGCATCGGTCGAGGCGAACATCACCGGCACCCGCACCAGCCCGGCCAGCGCCAGCGCGATGTCGATTTCCAGATATTGCGCGCAGTTGTGGAGCATGAGAACCACCCGGTCGCCATGTCGCAGCCCGCGCTGCGACAATGCAGCCGCGAGCCGAATCGTGCGTTGCCGCAAATCGCCGAAATCAATTCTCAGTCCTTGCGCCGGATCGACCAGAGCGGTCCGCCGGGGATCGGCATGCCGGAATCCCCATTGGAAAATGTCGCGCATGGTTTCAGTCATCCTACCCCCTTTTGCCCCTTGTTGCCGAGGCCGTTGTTTAACGAGCGCCGTTGCGCCGCTTGGATCGGAACGCTACCTTCCGCCACACCCGTAATACCAATCCGCGAAAACGCGGATTGGTATGCGCGCGGGGTTGGCGGGGCGGCCGCGCGCGAAATCAAAAACCTTATGCCAGCCCGCGACCTGTCTGGAAGAGTCTATCAATTGGCGGGCTGGTATAATTGCGCGATCGCCCGTTCACCGCCTCGGTGCCGCGAGTTGCGGGCATAATGATATCGCCCGGGCCGGGCATCAAATTGTGATCCGCAAAGTACGAAGGATGCCATCCGGGTCGATCACGTCACGGATCAACGACAATTCGGTCGTGGTCGGAGCAGCGGTCTCGCCGATCGTTTCCGGGACCACCAGGTCGAACCCGGTTTTATCACGAACTTCTTCGAGCGTGACTCCGGGGTGAAGGGATTTCACCCGCATCCGCTTCGTTTCGCCTTCGGGACAGAAATCGAAGATGCCGAGCGGCGTGAAGACAAGTTGCGGCCCCAGCGAAGCGGGCGGAACGAACCGCCTGCGCCCTTCGGTGTGACCCACTGAGGAAATGAAATCAACCTTCTCCACGAAAACCTGCCGGTTGTGGTGCATGGTGAAGAAGTAAACGAGGGAGAACGAGACGCCGAAGGCAAGACCGACGGTTCCGACGCCGCGCACCTTGGGGTGATGGTAGTCGCCAACCGCCACCATGTTGCAACTTCCCTGGCGATCGATCTGGATGCCGCCCACGACGCCCACCACTTTTTCGCGGCCACGGATAAAACGCCACATTTCGATATCGACGATGTCCTCCATGTTCATGATGTATTCAGCCCCCCTGAGTACCCGATGATCGGAGGTGGACTGCACGAGTTTCGAGCCGGAGTTGATCGCGCCGCCGCCGCCCGCGAGCCACCAGAGATCGGGTGCGTACAGCATGCGCGCGAGCTTCATCGCCGCCATGGGAAGCTGTGAGTATGCGCCGACCGCCGCCCAGTCGCCATTGTGTTGAGCCATCTGGCGGGCAATCGCCGTCGTCATGATCTCGCCCGCGAAATAGGCGGGGGCCGGATTTTTTTCGGTCATCATGGCATTTCCCTTAAATGCTTTCCCGCAGGTTCAAGAGACGTTCGATTCCGAATTTTTCGAGATATTCCGTGTGGGTTTTCACGCCGAACACGTATTCGTCGAGATACTGGCCGGTATCGGCGTCGCGATATGCCTTAATATGTTCCTCGTCGTGATTGTAGACGCCATGGCAGGATAGCGGATGCGCTCCGTAAGGCACCTTCACCACCATGTCCACGTAGTGACCGGGGATGGTGGTGCGGCGCGGATCGGCGCGTATCGAATCGTTGGTTACAATCTCCTCGCAGGTAACGATCGTGTGGGTCGCGGCCTTGGCCAGCAGATCGTCGGCGACGACTGAGCCGAGATGAACGACATTGCCGTAAGGGTCGCATTTCGCCGCATGCAGAATGGCGACGTCCGGGCGGATCGCCGGCGAGACGATGATTTCCCGGCCGGTATAGGGGTCCGTCGTGCGCGCGTAGGTCTTTTCGTATTTCGGGTTGTCCCGGGCTTCATGGCCGGGCGGGTAGGGAACGAAGGGAAGGCCGACGGCACCGGCCTTCAG
>JAJYAF010000335.1 GCA_021779655.1 Pseudomonadota bacterium | reverse complement strand
ATTTCGCCGTCACCATCTATAAATTCCGCGCCCCAGGCTTAACCTGGATGCGCCTGCCGCTGTTCACCTGGACGGCGCTTTGCACCGCCATCCTCATGATCTTCGCCATGCCGCCGCTCACCGTCGCCACCTTGCTGCTTGCCGCCGACCGCTATCTCGGCATGCATTTCTTCACCAACGATCTGGGCGGCAACCTGATGAACTACATCAACCTGTTCTGGCTGTTCGGCCATCCGGAGGTTTATATCCTCATCCTGCCGGCATTTGGCGTCTTTTCGGAAGTTGTCTCGGCGTTTTCGGCGAAGGAACTCTATGGCTATGTCTCGCTCGTCATCGCCACCATGGCGATCGCCGTGCTCTCCTTCACCGTCTGGGTGCATCATTTTTTCACCATGGGCCAGAGCCCGGATATCAACGCCTTCTTCGGCATCGCCACCATGCTCATCGGTATTCCGACCGGCGTTAAAATCTATAACTGGGTCTGGACCATGTTTCGCGGGCATGTGCGCTTCACCGCGCCCATGCTGTTCTCCATCGCTTTCATGATCACGTTCGTCATCGGCGGCCTCAGCGGCATCGTGCTGGCCCAGCCGCCGCTGGATTACATGGTGCACAATACGCTTTTTCTGGTCGCGCATTTCCATAACATGCTCATCCCCGGCACGCTGTTCGGGATGATCGCCGGTTGCCAGTACTGGTTTCCCAAGGCGTTCGGCTTCCGGCTGGAGGAGAAATGGGGCCGCGTTTCGGTGGCATTCTGGGTTGTCGGCTTCTATTGCGCCTTCATGCCGCTCTATGTCCTGGGCGCGGCCGGCGCCACGCGGCGCACCGTCGAATTCCACGACCCGAGCTTCCGCCCCTGGCTCATGGTCGCTTTGCTGGGCGCCTTGTGCATTTTCGCCGGGGTTTGCTGCCTCGGGCTGCAAGTCTGGTCCAGCATCCGCCGCCGCGAGGCGCTTGCCGTTCCGGTGGGCGATCCATGGGACGGGCGGACGCTGGAATGGTCGATCCCCGCGCCGGCACCGGAATATAATTTCGCGGTGATCCCCCAGATCGGCAGGCGGGATGCCTTTTATTGGCGCAAGGCCGCTCGTGGCGCCTATATCCCCGCGCATCAGTATCGCGACATTGAATTGCCGAAGCCAAGCGCCTGCGGGCCGGTTTTCGGCATCGCCTTGGCGGCTTCGTTCTTCGGCCTCGTCTGGCATATCTGGTGGATGGCGATTCTGTTCGGAATCGCCACGGTCGTCGCGGGAGTCTTGCGCAGCTTTTTGCGGGACCTGCATGAAACCATTCCGGCCGCGGAGGTAAGCGCGCAGCAGGGGCGCTGGCTCGCGCAGGCGGCCGACGCCACCCCGGTTCCGCGGGAGCTTGAGGAATCCATCCTGAACACGGGACTCGCCACATGTCCGAAGTAACCGAGCCGGAACTGATTCATGCCGGGCTGAACCTGCGCAATCATCCGCCGGCGCTGCGCGCCCAGGTGGAGAGCGATGTCTTCGGCTTCTGGGTTTTCCTCATGAGCGATGCGGTGATATTCGCGCTGCTCTTCGGTATCTTCGGCACCATGCTGGGCAGCACCGCGAACGCGCCTTCGCCGGATTCGCAGTTCAAGATGGGGCCGATCTTCGCCGAAACCTTCGCCCTGCTGACCAGCAGCTTCACCTACGGCATGGTTTCGCTCAGCCTCAAGCGCGGGCGCGGCCGCCCGGTGATCGTTTTTTGGCTGGCCATCACCTTCCTGTTCGGCGCCTGGTTCCTCGGCGGTGAGATCAGCGATTTCATCGACATGTTCCGCGCGAACGCGACGCCGGAGAATAGCGGCGCGCTATCGGCCTTCTTCGTGCTGGTCGGCACGCATGGCCTGCATGTCACCTGCGGCATGGTGTGGATTCTGCTCATGGCCGCGCAGATGGCGCTGCGCGGATTGGATGAGCGGGTGAAGATCAATCTCATCCGCTTAGGGCTGTTCTGGCATTTTCTCGATGTTGTGTGGGTGTGTATTTTTTCGGTCGTGTATTTGCGGGGGATGCTCGGATGAAACCGCCAAGCCAAGCCGATCCGGATTTCTTCGTCTACAGCGCGGGCTATGTTCTGGCGGTCGCCCTTACCCTGGGGGCGTTCGGCCTCGTGCGGTTTCATCTGGCCCCGCCGGCCACGGCCTTTGTGCTCGTGCTCATTCTGGGTCTCGCGCAGATCGTCGTGCATATGCGCTGCTTCCTGCATATGAGCCTCGCCCGCTCCGCCCGGGCCGATCTCATGCTCGTGCTTTTTTCGGTTCTCATTATCGCCATGATGACCGGCGGCACGCTGCTGGTCATGATGAACCTGCGCATGCGCATGATGTAGGCGCGGAACGCGCCGCCGCGCGCAAGACAAACCCGAGCGCCTACGCCGCCCGGGTTGCCGCCATCGGCAAGTATCAGGCCGCCAGCGCCGCATCCACGGCCGAGCGGAGCTTCGGGTCGTCCGCCGTGGTGTCAGGCGTAAACCGGCCCACCACGCGGCCATCCTTGCCGATCAGGAATTTCTCGAAATTCCACAGTATTTCCGGCTTAGGCGCCGGGTCGATGCCGTATTTCTTCAAGTTGTCGCGCATCGTCTCGCCGCCCTCGGCGTCCGGCTTGGCCGCCGTCAACGCCTGGTATAGCGGGTGCTTGTCCTCGCCCTGCACCGAAATCTTCTGAAACATAGGGAAAGTGACCTGGTAGTTGGTTGCGCAGAATTCCTTGATCTCCGCTTCGCCGCCCGGTTCCTGCCCGCGAAAGTTGTTCGCGGGAAACCCCAGCACCTCCAGCCCCTTGTCATGTTTTTCGGCATAGAGTTTCTGCAGACCTTCATATTGCGGGGTAAGTCCGCATTTGGAGGCCACGTTCACCACCAGCAACACCTTGCCCTTATACGCGCCAAGCGTGGTCGGCGTGCCGTCTATGGTGTTTAGCGCAATGTCGAAAATGCTCTGTGTCATGCCGCTCTCCTCCGTTTTGTTCGGAAGCGGCGAGCTTCGCATTTTTCGCGCCGCTTGTCATCGCGGGGGAAGGCCCGTCCCTTCCCCTCCGCGCCGGCGCTTCTTAAATAGCCTGGACGCAAAGGAGCAACCCGAATGGCCGAGCGCCTGCCCGAAGACCCGCCATTGTTCTACGAAACCCATGTCTTCATCTGCACCAACCACCGGCCGGAAGGTCACCCTCGGGGCTCCTGCGCGGCCAAGGGGTCGGAGAAGATCCGGGATTACATGAAACTCCGCGCCAAGGAGGCGCGTATTCCCAAAATCCGCATCAACGCCTCGGGCTGCCTCGACCGTTGCGAGCTTGGCCCCTGCGCGGTGATCTATCCGGAAGGCGTCTGGTATCGCCTTGATTCCCGCGAGGCGGTGGATACCGTCCTTGCCCGGCATATTGAAGGCCATGGCCGCGCCGCCGAGCTGATGCTGGACAAGGCGGAGTAACACCGATCCGCGAAAACGTCTTCTCGCCGCCGTCGCGGCCGGGTCTTATACCAGCCCGCCAATTAATTGACTCTTCCAGACAGGTGGCGGGCTGGCATAAGGCTTTGATTTCGCGCGCGGCCGCCCCGCCAACCCCGCGCGCATACCAATCCGCATTTTTGCGGATTGGTATTATACCAGCCCGCCAATTAATTGACTCTTCCAGACAGGTGGCGGGCTGGCATAAGGCTTTGATTTCGCGCGCGGCCGCCCCGCCAACCCCGCGCGCATACCAATCCGCGTT
>JAJYAF010000334.1 GCA_021779655.1 Pseudomonadota bacterium | reverse complement strand
TTGAGGCAGGCGACGATGGCGCCGATGGCGGCGGCGGCGAGTTGCAGCTCGATATATTCCGGGCAGTTATGGGCGAGGATGGCAATGCGCGCGCCAGGCCGAACCCCGCGCGCCAGCAGGGCCGCCGCCGCGCGCTCCACCCGCGCGTACAGGGCCGGATAGGAGAGGCTCGTTTCGCCCCATTCCAAGGCCGGGCGGGCGGGACGGCCCTGGATGCAAGCCTTGAACAGCCCGAATACATCCGCCTGGCCCGCCGCCAGGATTTCCGCCTGCATTTTCCATTCCTCCTTATTCCCGCTATGGGTTTGGGCGCGCCGCATTGCGCCCAGGGCCGGTGGCGATTTCAGGGAAGAGCGTAGCCGACGGTCGCATGCGCGATGAGCCGGTCCTCGCTCCGCTGCCATATCCTGATCTCCGCGCTGGCGAGGCGGCGGCCCAGCTTGAGCAGGCGCGCATCCACGAAAATCAGCTCGAACCGGCAGGCACGAAGGAAGGAGATGCTGAGCGCGTTGGTCACCGCCATTGCTTCCGGCCCGTTGAACGCCGCGATCACCAGATAGGCGGCGCAGTCCGCCAGGGCCATGAGGGTGGGCCCGGAGACGATATTGCCCGGGCGCGCCATGCCGGGCGTGGGATCCAGCCGCATCCGCAGCCGCTCCGGCGTGATGCTCACACCCTCGCCGAGACTTCGCCGGGCATGCATCGGAAAGGCCGCGTCGAGAAAAGCGGTGAGTTCCGCTACGTTCATCCGGGGCTGGGGCGAGACCGTTTCCTGATCCATTTTGGATGTATCGCAAGAAGTGTCCAGATTGCCAGGCGCATTCTCCGGCATGACGATAATGGCGAGCTCGGCTGGCCGGATCAAGCCACGAAACGCGGCGGCGGCGAACGCATGGTTTTCAAGACGCGTGCCAGGTGGTGAACTGCTCGACCGGCGCGCGTTCCGAGATGAGCGTGTTCTCCGGCGCCTCCGGATTGAGATGGCCGAGCGCCATGCCGGAAATCAAGATATGCTCATCGCCGAATCCAAGCTCCCGGCGCACGACATGGCTGAAATTGCACCAGGCCTGCTGGGCGCAGGTTTCCAGGCCATAGAGCCGGGCGAGGATCATGACGTTCTGAATGAACATTCCCATATCGAGCCAGGAGCCAAGCAGGAGGGCTCGCTCCATGGTGAAAAACATGCCCACCGGCGCGCCGAAGAATGCGAAATTGCGCAGCATGGCGCGCTGCCGTGCGGCCATGTCCTGGCGCTCGATGCCGTACAGGGCGTAAAGATCAAACCCCACCTTGCGGCGGCGGGCGAGATACGGCTCCCACCAGGTATCCGGCGCGTATTTATATTCCTCGCTCGTATCCCCGGCGCCGGCGGCGGCGAGCACCGCTTGGGACAGCCTATCCCGCGCCGCACCCGTGACGACATGGACCAGCCAGGGCTGCGTATTCGTGCCGGAGGGAGCACGGGCGGCCCCTGCCAGAATCAAACGGATCGTCTCCTCCGGCACCGGATCGGGCAGGAAGTTGCGGATCGAATGCCGGCCGGTCACCGCCTCGATGCCGGACATGCCGTTGGGTGAGTCTTTCAAGTCAAATCTCCCTCGGAAGTTCGCAATTCCGCTCGCCGCCCTTGGCAACGGCAAGTTCAGCTAGCACGGCTTCAGGAAGCAGCGCCATCTTCCAATTCGACCGTGGCGGGTCTCCGCGCTTCGCTCCGCCGCTTGGGACCGCGAGGCCGGCGACGCCGTGGATTTCGCACCGCTCGCCCATCGTGCTAAATCGTGGCGGATACTGGAATCGGCGCGTTCGGATGGGGGGATGGCTTGTGAGCGATACTTGCCGGAACCAGGCGCCCATGGTTGACAGTCGGGGACATGCCGATCATTCAAACGAACATAATGGCCGCGCATTGATTGATTTGCAACCGCCGCCGGGCTTTTCCGATGCGTTTTCAGGAGCAGGTTCCGCCGCGCGACACGGTTCGCGGGATGATACCGATCCGCGAAAACGCGGATTGGTGTGCGCGCGGGGTTGGCGGGGCGGCCGCGCACGAAATCAAAGACTTATACCAGCCCGCCACCTGGCTGATAGAGTCAATTAATTGGCGGGCTGGTATGAGATGTGTCGTGGCTGAATCGCGGGAACTTTCGGCGGCGGCGCGGCGGCGTGCCATCGCCTTCATCGTTCTGATCGGCTGCGTAAGCCTGTTCGCCGACATGACTTATGAAGGGGGCAGAAGCATCGCAGGACCTTTTCTGAGCGTGCTCGGCGCTCCCCCGTTGGTTGTCGGCGCCATCGCCGGTTTCGGTGAGTTTGTCGGCTACGGAATTCGCTATTTTTCCGGGCGCGCCGCCGACCGGACCGGACGCTACTGGCCGCTGATGGCTACCGGCTATGCGATCAACCTGTTTTCCGTGCCGTTGCTGGCGCTGGCAGGCGCGTGGCCGGTGGCGGGCCTGCTGCTGATTCTCGAACGCTCGGGCCGAGCGTTGCGCTCTCCCATCCGCAGTGCGATGCTCTCCCACGCCGCCACCCGGACCGGTGCCGGCTGGGGATTTGGACTATACACCGCGCTTGACCAGACCGGGGGCATGTCCGGCCCCTTGCTAATCGCCGGCCTTATCGGTGCGGGGGCCGGCTTCCGGCACGGCTTCGCCGTGTTGCTGGTGCCGGCGATGCTATCGCTGTTGCTGCTTGCCATCGCGCGCTGGCAATATCCCAACCCCCGGCATCTTGAACTGCGCGACAACCGCCCGGAGCTTTCGGGGTGGATCAGTTTCGGCGGGCCGTTCCGGGCCATGGCCATAGCGGCATCCTTGTTCGCCGCCGGCTTCGCGGATTTCGCGCTGATCGGTTTTCATTTCGCCCGCGCGCATACAGTGCCGGTCCTGTGGATTCCCGTGCTTTATGCGATTGCCATGGCCGGAGAAGGTGTTTTTGCCTTGGTCCTTGGCCGGATGCTCGATCGCGCCGGCCCACGGCTTGCCGCTGTCGCGATGGCGCTTGCCGCGCTCGCGGTTCCGATGGTGTTTCTAAGCAATGACCTGGCGATCCCGGGCGTGTTCCTCTGGGGACTCGGCATGGCCGTTCAGGATACGATTTTTCAAGCGATCCTCAGCGAAACGATTCCGCCAACCAAGCGTGCGACGGCCTATGGCCTGTTCGACGCGATCCGCGGCACCGCCTGGTTAGTGGGCAGCGTGCTGCTTGGCGCGCTCTATTCGGCAAGCCTTCCTGTCATGGTCGCGGTCTCCCTGCTCCTGCAATTCGCGGCGCTGCCGGTCTTCCTGAGAGCGGGCGCCGGATCGCGGCGGGCCACCGACAAACCCTGAACGTTCCGAATCATGCTCGCGGCCTACGGATCGTGAGGCCGATCACCACAGGCATTGCCAGCAGCACAAGCGGAATCTGAACAATGACTCCAGCGATTATCGCGATCGCCAGCGGTTGGAGCATCTGATCGCCCGAGCCACTGATCGCCGCGCCGAGCGGGATCAATGCAAGAATCATCGCGAGCGAACTCATCACGATGGGGCGCAGCCGGTTGAGCGCCGCTTCCCGCAATGCCTCGCGCGGCGGCATGGTCTTCTCAAGGGCCTGGTACTCGGAGACGAGGAACACCGCCATCTCGGTGGCGATACCGACGATCATCACCATGCCCATCATGGCGGTGATGTTGAGTTCCACGCCGGCAATCCAAAGCCCGATATACACCGCGCCGGTCGAGATCACCGCGCTGAGC
>JAJYAF010000010.1 GCA_021779655.1 Pseudomonadota bacterium | reverse complement strand
GGTAACACCAAGCCGGCCCATCAGCGGCTCGGCGCAGTGGTGCCCGGCGCGCACGGCGATGCCCTGGCGGTCCAGCAAGGTGGCGATATCATGCGCATGCGCGCCTTCCAGGGTGAACGAGATCACCCCGCCGCGATCCTGCGCGTGGCCCAGAATGCGAAGCCCTTCGATTTCCGAAAGCTTCGCCAGCGCATGGTCGGTCAGCGCGCGTTCATGCGCGGCGATGGCGTCGAAGCCGATCGCCTGCACGTAATCGATGGCGGCACCCAGGCCGATCGTCTCCAGAATCGCCGGCGTTCCGGCTTCGAACCGCTGCGGTGGTTTCGCCCAGGTGGAGCGCGCGTAGGAGACCGAGGCGATCATGTCGCCGCCGCCCATGAAGGGCGGCATGGAATCGAGAATCCCGGCCTTGGCGTAAAGTACGCCGATACCCGAAGGGCCATAGAGCTTATGCCCGGAGAATACATAAAAATCCGCGTCGATCGCCCGCACGTCCACCGCGCGGTGCACGATGGCCTGGCAGCCATCCAGCAGAATTTTCGCGCCATGCGCATGGGCGAAAGCGGCCAGCCTTTCCACCGGCGTATAGGTGCCCAGCACGTTGGACATATGGGTGACGGCCAGAAGCTTCACCCGGCCGTCGGCAAAGACGGCGGCGAGCGATTCGAAATCGATCTCGCCGCCGTCGGTGATCTTCACGATCCGCAATTCCGTGCCATGGGCATCGCGCAGCATCTGCCAGGGCACCAGATTGGCGTGGTGCTCCATTTCCGAAACCGCCACCGCATCGCCGGGCGAAAGTGCCGTGCGGCCATAGCTGTAGGCCACCAGGTTGATGGATTCCGTGCCGTTGCGGGTGAAAACGATTTCTTCCCGCGCCCCGGCGTTGATCAGCCCGGCCACCTTGTCGCGCACGGCCTCATAGGCATCCGATGTCCGTTCCGACATCCAGTGCAGGCCGCGATGCACATTGGCATATTGATGCTCCATGGCATGAACCATGGCATCGATCACCGGCCTCGGCTTCTGCGCGGAAGCGGCGCTGTCGAGGAAAACGAGCTTCCTGCCATGCACCTGCTCGGCCAAAATGGGAAAATCCGCGCGAATGGCGGCAGGATCGAAAGCGGCACGGTTTTGCAGGGCCACGCTCATCGGACGGTCCACCAGTTTTCCATCGCGGCTTCAAAGCACTGGGTTGCCGCCACGTTATCCACCAGTTCCAGCGCTTCCCACAGAAAGGCGCGGATCAGCATGGCCCGCGCCTGCGCCTGCGCGATGCCGCGGCTGCGCAGATAGAAAAGCTGCTCGGCATCGAGCGCGCCGATCGTGGCGCCGTGGCTGCATTTCACATCATCGGCAAAAATTTCCAGCTCCGGCTTGATATCCATCTCCGCCTCGCCGGAGAGCAGAAGCGCGCGGTTCATCTGATAGCCGTCGGTCTTCTGCGCGGCACGGGCCACCTCAATCCGGCCCTGGAACACGCCGCGCGCCTGATCGTCCAGCACCGATTTCACCACCTGGCGGGACGTGCAGGCCGGGGCGTCGTGCTGCACGATGGAGGTGAAATCCGCATGCTGCCGAGAGCGCAGCAACTGCGCGGCATTCAACTGCACGGCGGCATGCGGACCAAGCAGCGAGGGGCGGAATTCCACGCGCGAAAGCTGCGCTCCCTGCACCAGGGAGAAGCTTTCATAAGAGGCCGACTGCGCGATCTTGGCGCGAATGGTCGCGAGATGGAACGCCTCCGCGCTTTCGTTCTGGTGCCGGTAGTGCCTGAGGCTTGCGCCCTCATGCAGGGAAATGTCGGTAACCGGATTATGCCAGTATACCCCCTGCCCCATGGCGATTTCAATCAAAGTGAGCCTGGCGCCCGCGCCCAGGGTGATCCGGTGACGGGGATGAAGGGCGACCGGATGAGCAGCCTTCGCATAGGAGAGCAGCAGCACCGCCCCGGCATCGCGGCCCTCCGGCACGACAATGCTGGCACCATCGCGCGCATGTTCGGCATTGATGATCGCAAGCGGCTGGTCGGAAGCTTCCGCCACCTGGGCGAAATCCGTGGTGAACGGAAACGGTGTCGAGGCCTTGGCCGAGAACATGCCGTTGATGAAAACCAGGCGCGGCAAGCCGAGATCCGGCAGATCGGCCGGTGCTTCGGCCATCGCCGATTCCGCGAAGCCTATGCTGCTGAAGCTGATGCTGCTCAGGGGCCTGAGATCGGTATAGCGCCAGTCTTCCAGCTTGCGGGTGGGCAGCGCGTTCATCAGGCCGCCTCCTGCCCCGCATAGCCATGGGCTTCCAGTTCCAGCGCCAGTTCCGGCCCGCCGGAGCGCACGATGCGGCCGGCCGCGAGCACATGCACGCGATCCGGGACGATGATGTCCAGCAGGCGCTGGTAGTGAGTGATAAGAAGCGCCGAGAATTGCGGGCCGCGCAGCGTGTTCACCCCTTCTCCCACGATCCGCAGCGCATCGATATCGAGACCGGAATCGGTTTCGTCCAGAATGGCAAGGCGCGGCTTGAGGAGCGCCATTTGCAGCACCTCGTTGCGCTTCTTCTCGCCGCCTGAGAATCCGACATTGACATTGCGCTTCAGCATATCGTCCGGCATCGAGAGTTTCTTCAGCTCGGCGCGCGCGGTTTTCAGAAACGCCACGGCATCCAGCTCCGGCTCTCCCCGCGCCCGGCGTACCGCGTTGACAGCGGTGCGGATGAAATTGGCGTTGCCGACACCGGGCAGTTCCACCGGATACTGGAAGGCAAGGAAAATCCCCGCCACCGCGCGTTCCTCCGGCTTTAGCTCAAGAATATCCTGGCCATTGAACAACACGCTGCCGCCGGTGACGGTGTAGCCTTCGCGCCCCGACAAAACATAGGAAAGCGTTGACTTGCCGGCGCCGTTGGGACCCATGATGGCGTGAATTTCACCATCCGGCACGGTCAGATTCACGCCGCGCAAAATCTCCTTGCCCTCGATGGCGGCGGAAAGGTTCCTGATTTCCAGCATTGCTAGCCTACCGAGCCTTCCAGCGACACCGCCAGCAATTTCTGCGCTTCCACGGCAAATTCCATCGGCAATTCCTTCAATACGTCCTTGCAGAAGCCGTTCACGATCAGCGCCTGCGCATCTTCTTCCGACAACCCGCGTGAACGGCAATAGAAAAGCTGGTCCTCAGCGATTTTCGAGGTGGTGGCTTCATGCTCAACCCTGGCCGAGGCGTTGCGGCTTTCAATATAAGGCACGGTATGCGCGCCGCATTGGTCGCCGATCAGCAGGCTGTCGCATTGCGTGAAGTTATGGGCATTGGCTGCGCCGGGCATGATCTTCACCAAGCCGCGATAGGTATTGCTGGAATGGCCGGCGGAAATACCCTTGGAGATGATCGTGCTGCGCGTGTTGCGGCCGATATGGATCATTTTCGTGCCGGTATCCGCCTGCTGCCGGTTATGCGTGAGCGCGACCGAATAAAACTCGCCGACCGAGCCTTCGCCCTGCAGGATGCAGGAGGGATATTTCCAGGTGATCGCCGAGCCGGTTTCCACCTGCGTCCAGGAGATCTTCGCGCGCGCGCCACGGCAGGCGCCGCGTTTGGTGACAAAATTATAGATGCCGCCTTTGCCTTCCGCATCGCCCGGATACCAGTTCTGCACCGTCGAGTATTTGATCCTCGCATCGTCCAGCGCCACCAGCTCCACCACCGCGGCGTGGAGCTGGTTTTCGTCTCGTTGGGGCGCCGTGCAGCCCTCCAGATAGGAGACGGAAGCACGCTCCTCGGCGATGATCAGGGTCCGCTCGAACTGTCCGGTATTGCGGGCGTTGATACGGAAATAGGTGGAAAGCTCCATCGGGCAGGTCACGCCCTTCGGCACGAAGACAAAGCTTCCATCGGAAAACACGGCTGAATTCAGCGCGGAGAAGAAATTATCACCGGCCGGCACAACGGTTCCAAGGTATTGCCGCACCAGCTCGGGATGGGTGCGGATCGCTTCGGAAATCGGGCAGAAGATCACGCCGGCCTTCGCCAGGGTTTCCTTGAAGGTGGTGGCGACCGAGACGGAATCGAACACCGCATCCACCGCCACGCCGGCCAGGGCCGCGCGCTCGTTCAAGGGGATGCCGAGCTTGTCGTACATCTGAAGAAGCGCCGGATCGACCTCTTCCAGCGATTTCGGCGCGTGGCCAGCGGGAGCCGCATAATAATAAATCGCCTGGTAATCGATCGGCGGGTGCGAAATCCGCGCCCAATCCGGCTCCGCCATCCGGCACCATGTCGCGTAGGCTTTCAGGCGCCAGGCGAGCATCCACTCCGGCTCATCCTTTTTTTGCGAAATCAGCCGGACGATGTCCTCGCCCAGGCCCTTGGGAAACGCCTCCATCGGCACTTCGGTCTCGAAACCATATTGGTATTTCCGGCCGGTCAGCGCACCGACGACGTTCCCGGTTTCAGTGCTGGCGGACATCAGGCAACCTCATTCAACGAGTGCGGCACCGGGCGATGCCGCAGGAAGGCCGGCGGCCGGCCGCAGTGCCCGGGGGATTGTGGCGGCTTCCATATCCGCGAGGCTGATCGCCTTCAGCGCCTCGCGAATAGCGAGATTGACCGGATCCCAGCGGCCCGCCACCGGACAGAGCGACTGGCTCTCGCAGCCCATCGCGCCATCCACGCAGGAGGTAAGCGCGATGGGTCCGTCGATGGCGGCAATGACATCGGCCACCGGAATGGCGCGCAGCGATTTGGCCAGGCGGTAGCCGCCCCGCGCGCCGCGATGCGAAAGCACGAGCCCGGCATTGGCCAGCGCCTTCAGCACCTTCGCCACCGTAGGCTCCGGAATGCCTGTGGCGGCGGCGATGCCGGGCGTGGTTTCCATACCCTCCGCCCGCCCCAGCCGCACGAGCGCCACGACGGCGTAATCGGTAAGACGGGATAGCCTTAACATGTCTGCCGCATTCCTATTGTGGACCTAAAAAGTCCTGATTGCATATGGGCTATGAACCGGGTCACGTCAACCTTTACGGCTGATAGGGCGTCCCCAGGCCAGGACCGGCTGAAAGCGTTGGACGGGAGCGCGCGATTTCCGCGACAATGCCTGGCAGTTCGCTGGCGTCGAGCGCGGTAAAATCGCCTTGCGCCCGGCCATAACCCCAGGTGACGAAGATCGAGGGAATGGGCAGCCCGCGCGCGGCAAGGATATCGTTCGCGTGGTCACCCACCATCACGCCCGAAACCGCGCCAAGACCGCTGATCGCCTGGGCCAGATGGCGTGGGTCCGGCTTGCGATAGGGCGTTGAATCGCCTCCGACGACCGCGCCGAAAAACCCCGTAAGGCCAAGTGCATCGAGCAGGCTGCGCGTTGCCGCCGCCGGCTTGTTGGTACAGACTGCAAGCCTGTGGCCGTGCGCGGCAAGGGTTTCCAGCGCCTCTGGGATGCCCGGATAAACGCGGGTTGCGAGGGCGCAATTCGCCTCGTAATCGGCTAGAAAATCAGCGAGGTCGTCCGGCCCCGCTGCCCGCCCGTGCGCCGCGAAGGCGCGTTCCACCAGCCGTTTCGCGCCGTCCCCCACCATTTCCCGCACCTTTGGCGCGGCAAGGGGTGCAAGCCCGCGCGCGGCAAGCAGGCGGTTCAACGCTGCCCGCAGATCGGGGAGCGAATCGACCAGCGTGCCATCCAAGTCGAAAACCACGGCGGATATGGCCGGCATGACATACTCCGATACCCGAATTGAAGTCCTGTTCCTTTGACACGGCGCCCGCGCTGGCGCTACCGCGAAATCCATGGAACGCGTGGCGGTAATTCTGGCGGCCGGGCTGGGGACGAGAATGAAATCGGCGCTGCCCAAGGCAGCGCAGAAACTGGCGAACGCGCCGATGCTGAGCTATCTGCTGGCAGCGGCCGAGGCGGTGTTCGACCGTATCGTCATCGTCGTTGGACCGGAAATGCCGGCAATGAACGCCGTCACCGCCGGCTATGAAACCGTGGTGCAGCAGCACCGGCTGGGCACCGCGCATGCCGCGCTGCAAGCCGCGGGAAGTTTCGGCAGCGGTACGGTCGCCATTCTCTACGCGGACAACCCGCTCGTCTCGGCTGCCACCCTGCGCGAACTGGCCGCCCGTCTGGATACCGGCGATGCCGGGCTGGTGCTGCTCGGCATGACCCCGCCGGACCCCGGCAGATATGGCCGGCTGGTGACGGATGGGGATTACGTGACGCGGATCGTGGAATATGAGGATGCAGATGCGGCGGAGCGCGCGATAGGGTTCTGCAATGCCGGCGGCATGATGGCCGGCGCACGCGACATGCGATGCTGGCTTGAGGCCGTGCGGCCGATGAACCGGAAAGGTGAATATTATCTCACCGATATCGTGGAAATCGCCAGGGCGGAAGGCAGGCGCGTGGCGGCGATCGCGGCACCGTTCGAGGAATGTCTTGGCATCAACTCCCGCGCGGAACTCGCGGCGGCCGAAGCCGTGCTTCAGCAGCGCCTGCGTGCCGCCGCGATGGCGGAAGGTGTTGCGATGATGGCGCCGGAGACCGTTTTCCTCTCCGCCGATACGAAACTCGCGGCGGATGTGAGCATCGGCCCCTATGTCGTGTTCGGGCCGGGCGTCCGCGTCGCCTCGGGCGCGGAGATCAGGGCTTTCTCCCATCTCGAAGGCTGCGTGGTGCAGGCAGGCGCGGTGATCGGCCCCTATGCGCGGCTGCGGCCGGGCGCGGAGATCGGGCCCGGCGCGCATATCGGAAATTTCGTCGAGATCAAGGAAGCGCGCATCGGCGCCGGGGCCAAGGCCAACCATTTGAGCTATATCGGCGATGCCGAGGTGGGGGAGAAAAGCAATATCGGCGCCGGCGCCATCACCTGCAATTACGATGGCAAAATGAAATACCGCACGCAGATCGGCGCGCGCGTGTTCGTGGGCTCCGACGTTGCGCTGGTCGCGCCGGTGCGCGTGGGCGACGGCGCGCTGCTGGCCGCGGGTTCGGTCATTACCGATGATGTACCAGCGGATGCGCTGGCGCTGGCGCGCGGCCGCCAGGTGAACAAGCCAGGCCGGGGAGGCAAGCGGTAATGTGCGGGATCATCGGCGTTATCGGCAGACAGGATGCGGCACCCCTGCTGCTGGATGGCCTGCGCCGGCTGGAATATCGCGGCTATGACAGCGCCGGCATCGCCACGCTTGTCGAGGGCCGGATCGAGCGCCGGCGCGCTCAGGGCAAGCTTGCCAATCTGGCGGCGGTGCTCCAGCGCGAACCGCTTTCCGGCACCGTCGGGATCGGCCATACGCGCTGGGCAACGCACGGCGCCCCCACGGAAGGCAACGCGCATCCGCACGGCACAAGGCGGGTTGCCGTGGTGCATAACGGCATCATCGAAAATCACGCGGCGCTGCGCGCGGCGCTTGAGAAACAGGGCCAGCACTTCACCACCGAGACCGATACGGAAACCGTGGCGCAGCTGATCGACCATTATCTGGCCAATGGCCTCGACCCGGCGGCGGCGGCCTCGCGCGCCTTCGCCAAGCTTGAGGGCGCCTATGCGCTGGCGCTGATTTTCGCCGGCCACCCGGAGATGATCATCGGCGCGCAGCGCGGCGCGCCGCTTGCCGTGGGCTTCGGCGAGGATGAAATGTTCCTGGGCTCGGACGCCATTGCGCTGGCGCCGCTGACCCGCCGTATCGCCTATCTGGAAGACGGCGACTGGGTGATGGTGAACCGCCAGACCGTACGGTTCTTTGACCGGAACAATCAGCCCGTGCAGCGTGAGATCCAGCTGACACGGTTGACGGGCGCGGCCATCGGCAAAGGCAATTTCCGGCATTTCATGGAAAAGGAGCTGCACGAGCATCCGGTGGTGATCGGCGACGTGCTGCACCGGATGATCGACGCCGGCAGCAAAATGCCGGTCCTTCCCCCGCTGCCGTTCGAGCCGGAAAGCCTCTCCCGCGTGACGATCAGCGCCTGCGGTTCGGCCTTCTATGCCGGGCTTGCCGGGCGGTTCTGGCTGGAGAGCCTGGCCGGGATTCCGACCGATGCCGATGTCGCCAGCGAGTTCCGCTACCGCGCGCCGCCGCTTGGCAAAAACGGGCTTGGCCTGCTGGTGAGCCAGTCGGGCGAGACCGCGGATACGCTCGCGGCACTGCGCTACATGAAATCGCGCGGCCTGCCGGTGCTTTCGGTGCTGAACGTTGCGGAAAGCAGCATGGCGCGGGAGAGCGATGCGGTTCTGGAGACCATCGCCGGCCCGGAAATCGGGGTAGCCAGCACCAAGGCTTTTACCGCGCAGCTCACCGTGCTGGCGGCGCTGGCGCTCGGGCTGGCCCGGGAGCGCGGCGGTCTTTCGGACGACGAGGTGGCCCGATTAACCGACGCGCTGCTGGAAATTCCCGCCAAGGCGGCGGAAGTTCTGGCCGACGATGCGCCGATCCGCGCGCTCGCGGAGCGGATCGAAACGGCGCGCGATGTGCTTTATCTGGGGCGCGGCGCCTGCTTCCCGATCGCGCTGGAAGGCGCGCTGAAGCTCAAGGAGATCAGCTATATTCATGCGGAAGCCTACGCCGCCGGCGAACTGAAACACGGCCCGATCGCGCTGGTCGATAAATCCGTGCCGGTGATCGCCATTTGCCCTTCCGGTCCGTTATTCGAAAAAACCGCCTCCAACCTGCAGGAAGCCGCCGCGCGGGGCGGGCAGATCATCGTGTTCAGCGATGCCCAAGGCGCGGAGAGGCTGGATAAAATCGCCGCCCAGACCATCGTGATTCCGGCCGCTGATCCGTTCGCTGCCCCCATTCTGCACGCCATTCCCGTGCAGATGCTGGCTTACCATGTCGCGGTGCTGAAGGGCACGGACGTGGACCAGCCGCGCAACCTCGCGAAATCCGTTACCGTCGAGTAACCCCTGCCCGGCCGTTCTTCGTTCGCGCCGCCCACCATCTTGAACTCCGAGGTTTACGGCGCCGGCACAGCCAGCACGCGGGGCCGGCCTTCGGCATCGATGGCAACGAAGGTGAAGATGGCATGGGTGACGCGAAGCTCCTCCTCGGTCGTGCGCGATCTGCGCCATGCCTCAACCTTTATTTTAAGGGAGGTTCGGCCGGTGCCGACCAGATCGCAATAAACGCTGACCTCATCGCCGATTTTCACCGGGCGGAGGAAGCTCATCGCATCCACCGCGACGGTCGCGCAGCGGCCATGCGCAACGCGGGCGGCCAGGTTGCCGCCGGCCAGATCCATCTGGCTCATCAGCCAGCCGCCGAAGATATCGCCGTTCGGGTTCGCATCGGCGGGCATGGCGATGGCCCGGATCATCGGCATCCCGGGCGGAAGCTGCTCCGCCGAGAGGGGGGCCGTCATGTCATAGATTCTGCTGGATCCAGGCCTTCAAGGCGCTTTTCGGGCCGGCCCCAACCTGGGTCGCCGCCGGCTTGCCATTCTTGAACAGCATGAGCGTGGGAATGCCGCGCACGCCATACTTGCCGGGCGTGATCGGGTTCTCGTCGATATTTACTTTTACGATGTTGAGCTTCCCGGCAAATTCCGCGCTCAGCTCCTCCAGCGAAGGCGCGATGGCCCGGCAAGGGCCGCACCATTCGGCCCAGAAATCGACCAGGACAGGTCCGGTCGATTTCAGAACGTCGGCGTCGAACGAGATATCGGTAACTGCTTTGCTCATGGCGTCGAATCCTCGATTTCGATATTGGGAGGAAACATGGCGGCTTTCGACCGGGCAATCAAGCACCGGAAAATCAAGCCATGGCCGGCGGGTTGCCGGTACCGGGCCCGTGGCGTTCCAGCAACGCCTCCGGCACGACCATTTTAGCCGCGGTTTGAGTCCAGATCAGCGCGCAGGTCACGGCATGACCGGGGTAGATTTGCCGTAGCAATGCGCGATACGCGGCAAGCTGGCGCAGATAGGCGGCTGGAATGGCGCAGACGGCAGCCGGGGGCTTTCGGTCGGTCTTGTAATCGGCCAGAAGAATTTCGTCTGTTCCCACCACCAGCCGGTCGACCAGCCCGCCGATTTCCATATCCCCGACCACCCCGGCAATCGGCACCTCGGCGCGGGAGCCTGGGCCGAATAACGGCCGCAACGCCGGGTCGTCCAGAATGCTTAAGACGGCGGCGCTGATTTCGGCGCGCGCCGCAAAATTCAAATCCGGCGCGTGTTCTAAAAACCGCTTCGCCGCATCACGCCGGCCGGCTTCTGGCAAATCGGGCAGATGCTGCAGCAGGGCGTGCACCATCGCGCCCCTTGCCAGCGCCGCCGCGCGGGCCTGGCGCGGTTGCCCTTGGTTTTCGCCAAGCGGCGAGGCGGTGACGGCCCGGGCCGCTTCATCCTCGGTATTCCGGCTTGGCGCCAGCGGCAGCGGGCGCGCCGTTTCCGGTGGTGGCGGCTCTGCCCGCCATAGCGGCGCGCCGCCCGCCCAGGCCGGCATCGGCGCCTTCTTCTCAGCCATCGCAACGGTGCCCGCGCGATCCGGTGCCGCGGTTTGCGCAACCGCGAGGGACCGTATGCCATCCGGCGCCGCCTCGATCCCCAGCCGGTCGAAACCATGCCGGACGGATTCGTACCAGCAGGTCTCCGGCAGTGTCTTGCCGGGCCGCGCGCCGCAGACGATCAGCGCATCCTCCGCCCGCGTCAGCGCGACATAGAGCAGCCGGTTATATTCCTCGAACTGCGCCTGCCGCTCCGCCGCGATCGCTGCGGTAACGGCTTCGCAGCGCAGTTCCTTGCGCGGACAATAGATGGGGACAGCTTCGCCGCCCGGCGCGTGCAGCCAGAACAGATTTTCCGGCTCGTTCTGCTTGCCCGTGGTGTCGGGCAGGATCACCAGCGGCGCCTGCAGGCCCTTGGCGCCGTGGACGGTCATGATCCGCACCATATCGCCGCCGGCCGCCGTCTCGCGCTTTATTTCCGCGCCGGATTGCCGGAGCTGGAAGACGAACTGTTGCAGTGACACCGGCTCCCGCGCGGCAAAACCGAGTGCCTCCGCCAGCAATTCATCGATCGGCTCCGCCGCCTCCTGTCCCAGACGCCGCAAAAGCCGGGCGCGGCCGCCAAGCGGCCCCAGCGCCTCCATCAGCAACGCGTATGGCGCAACGAAATCGGCCCGCGAGCGCAAGATGCTGAAAAAGCTGTACGCGGCCGCCCAGTCCTCCCGTTCCGCCTGCCGGGCCGTGAGCGCCGCATGGAGCGTCCCGGCGCGCCCGGCCGCAAGCCACATCAGGCTTTCATCGCTGAGATCGCCGAGGGGCGAGACCAGGTATTGCGCAAAGGCGAGATCGTCTTCCGGCAGCAGCAGGGCGTCGCATAGCGCCAGCAGATCGTTCACCGCCTGCGCCTGGGTCAGCACCATGCGGTCGGTACCCGCCACCGGCACCGCCAGCTTTTTCAGCTCCCGCGTGATTTCGCTCACCAGTTCATCGCGCCGGCGGATCAGGATCAGGACGTCGCCGGGGCGAACCGGCCGGCCGCGGCTCGGCAGAACATGGCGTGCATCGAGCAGCTTGCGGATATGCCGCGCGATCATCCGCGCCAGCACGGTCTTCGCGGAATCCGCGCTCGCATAATCGTCCGGTACCGCCCAGCTTCGCGGCTCCGGCGGGGCCACGGGCTCGGCCAGCGGCCAGAGGGCGATATGGCCGGCCTGTCCCAGCCGGCTGACTTCGTGGTGCAGCGTGCCGCCCGGCGGAACAACTCCCTCCCGCGCCGGGCAGGGGGTAAACACGGCATCCACCAGTTGCAGGATGGGCGCGGTGGAGCGGAATGAAACGGAGAGTTCGCCATCCAGCCAGCGTGCTTTCGCGCCAAGCACACGCTTGCGAAATTCCGCGTGGTTTGCCGTAAAGCTCCGCAAATCCGCGCCCTGGAAGGAGAAGATGGACTGCTTGGCATCGCCGACCGCGAAAATGCTGCGCGGCGCCTCCACCGCGCCCTTGCCCGCGAAAAACTCCTCGGCGATCGCATTGGCGATTTTCCATTGCGCGGGCGCGGTGTCCTGCACCTCGTCCAGCAGCAGATGCTCGATGCCGCCATCCAGCTTGTAGAGAACCCAGGCGGCGCCCGGATCCTGCAAAAGCTTGCCGGTCAGGGCGATGAGATCGCCATAAGTCAGCTGCGCGCGTTCGGACCGCGCCTCCATGTCCTGCCGCAAGACCGGCACCGCCACGCTCAGCAGAGCCGCGTTCAGCGCGGCCAGCCGGGCGGCGGCGAGGGCATTTTGTATCTCCTCGATCCGCTCATGCTCGCATTTGATTTCCTCACACAGCGCCTCGTGCTCGGATTTCAGCCCCGTGCCGAGACGGGGGATCACCTTCCGGCGGCCGCCGTCTTTCTTGAGATGGGCGTCACGCCACAAAGCCCAGTCGCGGTGGCGTGTTTCCGGACTGCCAGAGAGCCAGTCGAGGCAGGCCTGTGCCCAGGCCCTGCCCTGTGGTGTGCCGGCGGCGGCAATGCGGTCGAGCGCCGCGCGCAAATGCGTCTCGCGCGGCCAGCCCATCGCGGCGCGCAGATATTCCTCCTCCGGGTTTTGCGCCGCCCGCAGCGCCGCGTATTGCAGCGCCGCAATCTCCTCCTGCCCGTGATCGCGCAGCAGGTCATGCAGCCTCTCGTCGCCTGCGTTCAGCTCGGCCAGCAAGGCGCCAAAGGCGCCTTCATCCATCTCTCCGGCCAGCGCCTTGATCGCCCGCCGGTGCAGCGGCGCGGCAAGGGTGCGCTCCCGCGCCTCGCGCAGCCGGCCCCCCGCCTCCATCGCGTCTTCCAGCTTGAAATGCGGCGATAATTCGGCTTCGAGCGGAAAGCGCCGCAGCAGTGACTGGCAGAAGGCATGGATGGTCTCGATCCGCATCCCGCCCGGAAGATCGAGCACGGTTCCGAACAGCTGCCTGGCCTGCCCTCGGGTCTGCGCCGTCGGCACGACGTCGAGCTCCCGCAGTTCTCCGTCCAGCTCCCGCTCCGGCATGGCGACCCACTCTCCGAGCCGCCGGTTCAGCCGTATGGTCATTTCGGCGGCGGCGGCACGGGTATAGGTGAGACAGAGAATCCGCTCCGGCCGGGCGCCGCCCAGCATCAGGCGTAAAAGCCGGTCGGTGAGCAGCTTGGTCTTGCCGGTGCCTGCGGATGCGGCAACGAAGGCCGAGACGTTCGGGTCGGACGCGGCCCGCTGCTCGGCATTGGCCTTCTCAAGCGGCGTCATCGCCATCCCCGCCCCATTCGCCACGGCGGGAGACGCCGGCATAAAAATCTTGATGGAGGCCGCGGCCCGGATGTGGCCTGGCGAGGTAGGGCGTGGTTGCGCGCGCGAATTTTTCCAGCAGCGCCGGAAGCCCCTCGCCCGCCGCCTGGATGACTTCCCGCAGCTTTTCCGGATGCCTGGAGAACAGCGCATGGCTTTCGCCGTTTCCGCTGCGGCCGGAGAGCTTCCAGAAGGCAAGCTCCGCCACCTCGCCCTGCAGGTCGCCCCCGAATGCGCCCTGCTCGGCCAGCACCGCTTCCAGCACCAGTTGCGGCTTCCTGCCGCTTTCGACATCGCTGGCGGAGGGCGGTGTGCCGGTCTTGTAATCCACGATGAACAGGCTGCCATCGGCGCGTTTTTCAATCCTGTCGGCCCGGCCTTTCAGGGTGAACGGCCCAAGCGCAAATTGGCCGAGCTCCAATTGGCCGGAACGTTCCACCGCCACGGCAACCGGCATGTCGCGCAGCCGCCGTTCCCGTTCGGTTTCCACAACCCACCCGGCGATCCGCTCCAGCCGCGCCTCCCACCAATGTTCCAGCGCCGCGCGCAAACGCTGCCGGCGCATCGCGATCGCCAGGCCGTGCGCGAGCCTGGGCGCGGCATCCCGGGCAAAAAAATCCGGCCCCTGTCCGTAGAACTCGGCAAGGCCGTCATGCACGATATTGCCGAACAGGCTTGCGTCGCTCTCCTCGTCCAGCGGGGCGAGCTCGCGCAGGCGCAGCACGTGTTTCGCGTAAATCGCGTAAGGATCGGCCATGAGCGTGGCGATATCGCTGATGGAATAGGTTCTGGGCCGCAGCCTCGCCGGGGGAACGGGCCGCGGCTTCTGCCGCGGGCTGCGACTTTGCGGCATATCCAGTTCCTCCGCCCAGGCTTGCGCCGGATGCAGCGGCAGGCTCTGCCCGGTTGCGGCGAGCAGCGCATCCAGCCGGGTCAGCCAGCGTGCCGGCACGGCCGGCGAACGCTCCCGCCGCAGCGGCGCGGAAAGGACGACTTCGCGGCAGGCGCAGCAGAGGGAGAAGAACCGGTGCGCCGCCGCGCCGATCTCCCGTTCCGGCGCGGGCAGGCCAACCGCGTTGCGCATCGGCCGGCTGAGCCAGGGTCCGGGTTCCGGCGCCGCCGGCCACACGCCCTCGGCAAGCCCGCCCAGCACCGCCACATCCACCGTCTGCAGCGCTGCTTCCTGGATGCCCCAGATGGCGATGCGCGGGTGGCCATCACGCGCGCGCGGCCGGCGGATCACCTTGCCCTCCAGCAAGGCATCCAGAAGATCGGGCAGATCGGCGGGCGCGATGGCCGCCTGGTCATCCAGCACCACCATGGCCTCGGCCAGAAGATCGGCAAGCGCCGTCCCCGCCTCGCCCCGCCAGAGCTGCGACGCGCCCGGCGCTTCGGCGGTTTCGGCCAGCGCCTCCGCACCCGCGATCAGCCGCCGCAGCGCCTCGGCCGGGGCAATGCTCAGCGGGAAGACCACCGGCCGCAGCCGCAATTCCAGCCGGTCAACGAAGGCCCGCAGCCGCTCGTTGCCGTGCTCGTCCACCAGGAACTTGATCCCGTCGAAGCCGGGAGGCGGGCGCGGGCCGCGCTGCACCATTTCCAGGGTGCGGGCATGGGCGCGCGCAACTTCCGGCGCCTCTCCGGCCGCTGCCAGCGGGTGCTTGAGCAGCCCCAGCAACGGCAGCGGCGCGAATTCCGAAATCGCGGCGGCCGCGAGCAGCCGCAGAAACACCGCCGGCGGCGTGGCGTTCAAGGGCTCGCCGGCGCTGTCGTCCGCGACGATGCCGAACCGTTTCAGCGCCACCGCGACCCGGGTTGCGAGGGCGCGATCCGGCGTGATCAGGGCGGCCGTCGTGCCGGGCTTCTCCAGCGCTTCGCGCAACAGCAGGGCGATGGCCACGGCCTCCGTCTGCTCGTCACGGGCGCTCAGCCGGTGCAGCCCGGTGAGATCGAACGGCGGTTGCCCCTGCCAGGATTCGAGCCGCTCCGCAGGCAGCAGCGCGGAAGAGAAAAGCCGCTGCCGGCCGTGCGGAATGCCGCTCAACGCCGCCGGCCACGCTGCGACCTCTTCCCGTCTCGCGCCCAACGCGGCGAGCAGCCGGTCGATCCCTGCCATCGGGTGGGAATCGTCCAGCTTCTCCCATGCCGGCTCGGGCAACGCGGCATCATAACCCGGCAGCACGACCGCCCCTCGCGGGAGCGCCGCCACCACGGCGGCAAGCCGCATCATGGTCGGGCTGCCGCCCGCGCTCACCAGCCAGACGCGCCGCCGGGGGGGCGCCTCCGCCCAGGCCTTGGCCTGCGCGTCCAGCAGGGCCGATTGCCGCGCCGCAGGGTT
>JAJYAF010000333.1 GCA_021779655.1 Pseudomonadota bacterium | reverse complement strand
CCAGACCGGAACGCTTATGCCGCGCGCGATATCGATGAGATCGGCCACCACCGCCGAGGCCGTCGGCCCGGCGCCCGCCCCACGGCCCTGCAGAAAAAGCGTGCCCACGAAATCGGCTTCCGCCAGCACGGCGTTGAAGACGCCATCCACTCCCGCCAGCAGGGTAGATTTCGGAACCATCGCCGGATGCACGCGCATCTCCAGCCCGGAACCGGTTTCCTGCGCTATTCCTAAAAGCTTTATCCGGTAGCCGAGTTCGTCCGCGAAGCTGATATCAAGGGCGTTGATCCCGCGGATCCCCTCCACATGCACGGCGGTGAAATCCACCGGCTGCCCGAATGCGAGCGCCGCCAGAATGGCCAGCTTATGCGCCGCGTCGATGCCGTCGATATCGAAAGAAGGGTCGGCCTCGGCATAGCCCAGCGCCTGCGCTTCGGCGAGCACTTCGGCAAACTCCTTGCCTTCGTTGCGCATGGTGGTGAGGATGTAGTTGCTGGTGCCGTTCAGAATGCCGGTCACGCGCCGGACGCGGTTGCCGGCAAGCCCCTCGCGCAGGCATTTGATGGCGGGAATTCCGCCGGCCACCGCGGCCTCGAACCCCAGTGTAACGCCGGCGTTTTCGGCCGCCAGGGCCAGCGCGCCGCCGTGCAATGCCAGCAAAGCCTTGTTGGCGGTTACCACCGGCTTGCCGGCGGCAATACCGCGCTCCACCAGCGCACGGGCAACCCCTTCCGAGCCGCCGATCAATTCCACCACCACGTCCACGTCAGGGTCCGCCGCCACGGCCAGCGCGTCCTCGTGCCAGGGAAGACCGGCGAGCCGGACACCCCGCTCAAGCCCGCGCTGGCGCGCCGAAACCGCCGTCACCGTAATCGGCCTGCCCGCCCGGCTGGCGATCAACGCGGCGTTTTCGGCCAGCAGCCGCACCACGCCGGTCCCGACGGTCCCGAGCCCGGCGATGCCCACGCGCAAGGCTGTCATGCGCGGTCAGATGCCCTTCTTTTCCTCATGCCCCGGCCGTCGCCGGCTCTTCCGCCGGTGCGCCGTTGCTGACCTGCATGAAGGATTTGATGTTTCGGATCGCCTGCCGGAGGCGGTGATTATTTTCGACGAAGGCGATGCGCACATGACGATCGCCATATTCGCCGAAACCGATTCCGGGCGCCACAGCCACCTTGGCTTTCGCCAGCAGCAGCTTGGAGAATTCAACGCTGCCGAGATGCGCGAACCGGGCCGGAATCGGCGCCCAGGCAAACATCGATCCCCTCGGGACCGGTATGTCCCAGCCCGCGGAGGCCAGGCCGGGGATGATGAGATCCCGGCGTTCCTTGTACAGCGCGCGAATTTCGGCCACGCAGTCCTGCGGCCCGTTGAGCGCCGCGGTCGCCGCGACCTGGATTGGCGTGAACGCGCCGTAATCAAGATAGCTCTTCATCCGGGCGAGCGCCGAAATCAGTCGCGGATTGCCGGCGGCGAAACCCATGCGCCATCCCGGCATGGAATAGGTCTTCGACATGGAGGTGAATTCGACCGTGATGTCCTTGGCTCCCGGCACCTGCAAAACCGAGGGCGGCGGTTCATCGTCAAAGTAGATTTCGGCATAGGCAAGGTCGGAAATGATGAACAGGCCGGTTTTCCGCGCAAGCGCCACCAGCTCGCGGTAAAACTCAAGATCAGCCATATACGCGGTTGGATTTGAAGGAAAATTAACAATCACAGCCGTTGGTTTTGGCACCGAATGACGCACCGCGCGGTCGATCGCGCGCAGGCATTCCTCGCCGGGTTCGGCGGGGATGGAGCGCACCGAGGCGCCGGCGATGATGAAGCCGAACTGGTGAATGGGATAGGAAGGATTTGGCACCAGAATGGTATCGCCAGGGCTGGTGATGGCGGAAGAAAGATTGGCCAGCCCCTCCTTCGAGCCCAGGGTTGCGATCACCTCGGTTTCCGGGTCAAGCTTCACGCCGAAGCGGCGGGCATAATACGCCGCCAGCGCCTTGCGCAGGCCGGGAATGCCCTTGCTGCTGGAGTAGCGGTGCGTGCGCGGATCCTGCACCGTTTCCACCAATTTCGCCACGATATGTGCCGGTGTCGGGCTATCCGGGTTTCCCATGCCGAGATCGATGACATCCTCGGCCGCCGCGCGGGCTCGGGCCTTGGCGTCGTTCACCTCGGCAAAGACATAGGGCGGCAGGCGGCGGATGCGATGAAACTCTCCGGACATGGGTCTCTCTATTACCTTGGGACTATTCTTGTAAGCGTCCGTGGCGATGCGGAAAACACCGCGCCACGATGCTCTTAATATACCAGTTGGGCGAAGCCGCCAGACCCGACGGCCGCGGCCATGAGGCTGATGGCGGAAGGCGGAACGCCCGCCGCGGTCAGCGCATCGGCGATACGCCGGGCCCGGCGCAGGGCAAGCTTCAGTGCCGCCTCGTCCGGCCCGCTTTTCTGCTCGCCGAAGCCGCCGACCCGTATCCTCGCCGTGCCACGGGCGAGCGCCAGATCGCGCAAACCGCGCTGCCCCTTGGGATCGAGAATGGCCGAACCCTTTGGGAACGCAAGCAAAACCGGCTGGCCAAAGGCCGGCTCGGCCGGCGCCGGCGGTGGCGTTGGCCGTACCGAGGACGCTGGCTGGGGCATCCCGCGCCAGTCGATACCGGGTATGTCCGGTCTGGGAGGCGCGGAAGCGGGCAGGCTCAAGCCCCCTAGCGGGACGTTCGCCGCTGGATCGGGCGAACTGGTCGGCAGTTCGGGCGCGGCCCTGGCTTGCGCGAGACCCTGTTGCACCGCCAGCCGCTGTTCCGAGGTGACCGGCTCCGGCGCCGGCGGGACCGACGCCAAATTCGGGTAGGGCAGGTCATATCCCGGCGGGGGTTGCCGCTTGGCGGCAATATCGCCACCTTCCGCTTTATGGTATAAGGCCACGGGACTCTCACAACCTGCCATGCTCAATAAGGCGCCGAACGTCCAGAAAAGAACAAGGCTCCGCAACGATAGCCCGTGGCGGGCCGGCGCAACGCATGATGCCAGATTTGCCGCTTCAATCATTTTCAACAAAAACGCCCCGGTCACACAATTCGGCAGTGTCTTAGCCCGAGAATTGCGATGACGGAAAGGATCAGCATGTCGGCCCCAAAACCCAAATCAACATCCGAATCAACATCCAAACCGGCATCCCCACCGGAATCCCATCCGGAATCGCCACCGCGATCCAATACCGCTGCCGACCCTGGGAATTATTCCCAGGACCCCACCGTTCGAGACATCCGGCTGCCGGACCCGGCGCAGCTTGCCCTTTCCATGTCCGATGTCGCAAGCCGGGCGCAGCGCCTCGTCAATGACTGGCTGAAGCGGCAGGCCAAGGAGGGTGTGGCGCTGGATCCGCTGAATGTCGGTGGCGCCTTCCTGGAAATGACCGCGAAGCTCATGGCCAATCCCGGCCGGCTCATGCAGGCGCAACTCGGCTACTGGCAGGACTACCTGACCCTTTGGCAGAATACGGCGCGCCGGCTCATGGGGGTGGAAACCGCCCCGGTCATTGAAACCGACCCGCGCGACAAGCGCTTCCAGGACCCTGCCTGGAAACAGAATGAGATTTTCGATTTCATCAAGCAATCCTATCTGCTGTCCGCCCGCTATATCAACGATGTGGTCAGCAAGGTGGACGGGCTTTCACCCAAAACCAGCCAGAAAATCGATTTCTACGCGCGCCAGTTCATCAATGCGCTGAGCCCCTAGAATTT
>JAJYAF010000332.1:2527-3749 GCA_021779655.1 Pseudomonadota bacterium | reverse complement strand
GTTTGGCCGGCGCCGGCACCCGGCACCTCGATCGCCGGCAGCGTCGGCAGCGGCGGGTTGAGCGGCAGCGCCGAAGTGCCCGGCGCGGCGGCGGCGGGCGCGGACGTCTGCGTTTGGGCCTGCGTTTGCGCGTGGGCCTGCCGCATCGGACCCGCGGACAGCATGAAGCAAAGCGCCAGCACGCCGGCAACCACGTTGCGCGGGCGCAGGATGCTCGCACCCGGAGGCAGCGGCTTTCCGTAACTCAAGGCCGGGTCTTCCGCATAGGTGATCTCGTCATTCTCGCCGTGCGAAACTCCGGCGGCCGGCAACGCCTTCGGTTTCCTGAAGACGGAAAACACGCTGATCAGAAGATCCCGCAGGCTTGCCAGCGGCCGGTCGGGCGCGTAACGGTCCCAGTCGAGCCAGGCATCGGCGCGGCCGAACACCGCCCGCACGATCGCCGCCTCCTCCCCGATATCCGCGGGCTGAAAACCGATGGCGCAAACGGTCGTCTCCTCTTCCTGCCGGCTCCAGAGCAGCCGCGCCGTGATCGGCGTATTCCTGGCGCCCACCGGGAAAACGATGCGCAGCCGGGAGCGCGCGGTAACCGGCAAGGGCCGGTCGAGGGACAGGCTCACGCCCCCGCGCGAAAGATCGCGTGAAACACCGTGGAGCTCGCTGCCATCCGGCAGAATCAGGATCACAGGCACGGCGGCCACCAGGCGCGGGCGGCGCCGCGGCTGCCGCTTCTCCTTCCCTACGGCAATCGCGCCCAGCACCGTGATCAAGCTCAGGATCACCCAGATGGAATTGAGCAAATAGGCCTGGAACGCGAGCGTCGTATGCGCCGTGGCCAGCAGCCCGTAAATACCGCGCAGCAGCCCGAGGCCCAGCAATCCGGCCAGAATCAGGTTCGGCCGCAGCGAGGTCAGATCCCAGTAATCCTTCTCGATGATCGTGCCCTTGGCGGTCACGTTGAACTTGCCACGGCTCGGGCTGATCAGCGCGGCGGTGGTTGGCCGCAACAGGGGCAGGGCCAGCACCGTCTCGTACACTTCCGACCAGAAGGAATGTCGCCAGATGCGTTGCAGCCGCGAACTGGTGGCGATGGAATGCACGACATGCGGCCCGGCATAGGCCAGAATATCCACCGGCGAAGCCGCGATGATATTCTGATTGAACAACAAAAAGCACAGTGGCGAGGTGAGGAACACGAGGCGCGGCAACGGGAACAGAAAAT
>JAJYAF010000332.1:0-2517 GCA_021779655.1 Pseudomonadota bacterium | reverse complement strand
GCAGCATCGCGTTCAGGTAGCAAAGCCGTTGCGGAATCGTAAGGCCAGGGCCGAAGAGCGGGCAATCCAGCCGGAGGATCTGGATCATGCCGCGCGCCCAGCGCGCCCGCTGGCCGATATGGGCGGCAAGCCGGTCGGTCGCGAGCCCGGCGGCGAGCGGCAGCCGGAGATAGCCGGTATTCCAGCCGTTGCGCTGCAGCCTGAGCGCCGTATGCGCATCCTCGGTCACCGTCTGCACGGCAAAGCCGCCGATGCTCTCCAGCGCGCTGCGCCGCAAAATCGCGCAGGAGCCGCAGAAGAACGCCGCGTTCCAGAAATCGTTTCCCGGCTGCACCAGCCCGTAGAACATATTGCCCTCGTTCGGCACGGATTCGCCGGTCGCGAGGTTCTTCTCGAACGGATCGAGCGTGTAGAAATGATGCGGTGTCTGTATCATCGCCATTTTGCGGTCGCGCCGCAGCCAGCCCAGCGACATCTGCAGAAAGGCGCGCGTTGGAATATGGTCGCAATCGAAAATCGCGATGAACTCGCCGTTCGTGAGCTTAAGGGCATGGTTCAGATTGCCGGCCTTGGCATGCGCGTTGTCGGCGCGCGAGATATAGCCGCACCCGGCCAAATCCGCGAATTCCCGGAAGCTCGCCCGTTTGCCGTCGTCCAGAATATAAACATTCAGCTTGGCGCCGGGATAATCCATCGACATCGCGGCCAGCACGGTCTGCCGCACGATATCGAGATCCTCGTTGTAGGTCGGCACATAAACATCTACTGTCGGCCAGTCCGAAGGCGCGCCGCGCAAGGGCACCGGCTTGCGGTCGAGCGGCCAGGCGGTCTGGAAATAGCCGAGTGCCAGCACCAGCACCGCATAAGCTTCCGCCAGCACCAGCCCGGTGCCAAGCAGCGCTTCGGGCAGCGTGTCGTAGTTCAGCGTGTTGGTGGCCCGCCAGACGATATAGCGGAACGACACGGTGACCGAGAGCGCGATCAGGAAAAGCGAGACGGCGCGGCCCTCGAAGCGATTCGCAACCATGAAGATCGCAAAACACAGAATTGCGAAGATCACCTGCTCAAGCTGTGTGAGCTGCGTCAGCGCCACCGACCACAAGGTCAGCAGTCCTAAGCAGAACAGCACGATGCCAAGCCCGCGCTGGCGGGCCGGCTTCAGCAGCCAGGTAGCCATTCGGCCGGGCCGGCCGGCCCGGCCGCGCCGGTGCCGGAGGGGATTCCTGCCCGCGCGATCGGTCGCATGCTCGCTCATGGTGTCGGGTTCCTGTGGCCGGCCAGGCCGAATGCCCCGGCAATGGCCTGGGTGATCTGCATGATATCGGAAGCGGCCGCGCTGCCCGGCGCGAAGAAAGGCAGCGGCCACTGCGTCGCGGCGGCCTCCGCCACCGCCTCGTCCCGCCGCAATTCGCCCAGCAGGCGGGGACCGAGATGCGCGCGCATCGCCGCGGCGGTCGCCTGGCTCAGCCGCGAACCGGGGTCGAACTGGTTCAGCACATAGCGCAGACGCCCGCCCTCCTGTCCGCGCTGCGTGCCGGGACCGAAAGCCCGGCCGGCCTCGATGCCCGGAATCATCGCGGCGGAGATCGCATCCGCCAGCAGCACGCAAACCAGCATGTCCACATAGGGCAGCGCGGCGGAAAGCGCGGCGGACGGCCCGGGAGGACTGTCGACGACCACGATATGCCGCGGGTCGGTCAGCAGCTGCCCCAAAATATGCTGCAAGCGCTCGGGATGGCGGGTCAGCGCTGTGCTCATTGTCATGGCCTGGTGCGCATCCATGTCGCCGAACGGCAGCAGGTTCACGCCCCATTGTGTCTGCCGCAGAAAGGCGGTCCAGGGCGGCGTGCCGTTGGGATGCGCCAGAATCCAGGCGAAGCCCGCCGTGTCGTTCAGGGGCACGCCAAAATGCAGCCGCAGCGCGTTCTGTGGGTCGAGATCGAGCGCCGTGACCGGGTAGCGAAGCTGCGCCAGGGCGGCCGCGACATTCGCGGCCACCGTGGTCTTGCCCACGCCGCCTTTCGGCGAGCCAAAGAAAAGCAGCGGCAAGTTCGGGCTACTCCGGCCGCACCACGGGCAAGCTGGATCTGGACATCGCCGGCCTTAGCGCTGGAACGGGTTCGGGAAAGCGTCGGGCCGGCCGTCGGCGAAGGCGGCATCGAACGCTGCCGCGAAGGCGCGTCCGAACGCTTCCGGAGCCTGCACGGGCGGCGGCGCGGCCCAAGGCGCGGCCCAAGCTGTGGCCGGGGGCGCGGACTGGTGCGTGGACTGGTGCGTGGACTGGTACGTGGACTGGGGCAGGGGCGGCGGCGCGGGCGGCAGCGGCTGCAACGGGCTGCGCGCCATGCTGAACGCCCCAACCGGCCTCGGCGCGGGCGCGTCCGGCACGCACAGCGCCTGGGCGAGAAGCGGGAATGCCGTTTGCCCGCCCCCGGCCGGCTGCGGGGGACTCCCCGGATTCACCGGAGATCCCGGTGCCGGCTGGAATGCCTGCGGCGGCAGCGGCGCTGAAGCCCA
>JAJYAF010000331.1 GCA_021779655.1 Pseudomonadota bacterium | reverse complement strand
ATTAACCCCAATATGTGCGCGTTTCCTGGAAACGAAAACCCCGCGCCGGCGGCAGGGGCGTACGCGGCGTGGTCGCGGCACGGCGTGCCACGTTGAATTGCCTTGCAATCCCACGTAGGAGGGTCGCGCCATGTCTGCCCCGCTCATCTCGATTCTCAACGGCCCCAACCTCAACCTGCTCGGCTTGCGCGAGCCGGACATCTACGGCACCGCCACGCTCGACGATCTCGAAACCCTTTGCGGCGAGGTCGGGGACGGGCTTGGCCTTGCCATCGACTTCCGGCAGACCAACCTGGAGGGCGAGTTGATCTCCTGGGTGCACGAAACCCGTGGCCGTGCCTCCGGCCTGATCATCAACCCGGCCGGCTACTCCCATACCTCGATCGCGCTGATGGACGCGCTGCTTGCCATCGAGATCCCCGTTATCGAGGTCCATCTCTCCAATATCCACGCCCGGGAATCGTTCAGGCACCACTCCTATGTCTCCCGCGCCGCCCAGGGCGTGATTTGCGGGCTGGGGTTTGCGGGCTATAGGCTGGCGCTGATCGCCCTGTCCGATATCCTGGAAGAAGACCAATGAGCCTGTCCTTCGACCCCGCGGCGCTGCGCGCGCTGGCGGAGCTGCTGAATTCCACTGGCCTGTCCGAGATCGAGCTGGAGGAAGGCGGCCGCAAGCTGCGCCTGGCCCGGGTGATCGCCCCGGCAAGTGCCCCGGCTGCTGGCTCGGCCGCTGTTCCGGCTGCTGGCCCGGCCGTTTCCCCGGCCGCCCCTGGGGGGGCGGGCGAAGTTTTGAAACCGGATTTCGCGCGGCATGCGGGCGTGGTGAAAAGCCCGATGGTCGGCGTCGCTTATATCGCGCCGGAGCCGGGCGCCGCCCCTTACGTCTCGGTCGGCCAAACGGTGGAGCCCGGCCAGACCCTGCTGCTGATCGAGGCGATGAAAACCTTCAACCAGATCAAGGCCCCCCGCGCCGGTACGGTGAAGCATATCCTCGTCGCCAGCGGTACGCCCGTCGAATACGACGAACCGCTGCTGATCATCGAATGATGGTACCGGGAATGATGGTACCGGCCGGCGGCGTTCCTTCTTCCAAGGAGGAAACCACGGGGAGCAGCCGGTTTTTCATGGTGGCGCGCCGGGCGCTCGCGGGTTGAGATGTTCAAGAAGATTTTAATCGCCAATCGCGGCGAAATCGCGCTGCGCGTGCTGCGGGCCTGCAGCGAGCTCGGAATTGCCACCGTGGCCGTCCACTCCACGGCCGATGCGGATGCCATGCATGTCCGGCTCGCCGATGAAAGCGTGTGCATCGGTCCGCCGCCGGGGCGCGACAGCTATCTGAAAATGCCGGCCGTGCTCTCGGCCGCGCTCATCACCGGGGCGGACGCCATCCACCCCGGGTACGGCTTCCTTTCGGAGAACGCCGATTTCGCGGAAATGGTGAAGGCGCACGGTATCGCTTTCATCGGCCCCGCGCCGGAACATATCCGCATGATGGGCGACAAGATCACCGCCAAGGCCACCATGGCGAAATTCGGCGTGCCGCTGGTGCCGGGCTCCGCCGGCGAACTCGCAACACTTGAAGAAGCCCGCGCGGTGGCGGAGAAAATCAAATACCCGGTGCTGATCAAGGCGGCAGCGGGCGGCGGCGGGCGCGGGATGAAGGTGGCGCGCGAGGCCGGCCAGCTTGAAGCCGCCTGGCGCGAGGCGCGGGCCGAAGCCGCCGCCGCCTTCGGCAACAACGCCGTGTACATGGAGAAATATCTCGACAGGCCGCGCCATATCGAATTGCAGGTCCTGGCCGATTCGCACGGTCATGTCGTGCATTTCGGCGAGCGTGACTGCTCGTTGCAGCGCCGCCACCAGAAGCTGCTGGAGGAAGCGGGCTCGCCCGCCATCGCGCCCGCGCAGCGCGATGCGCTTGGCGAGATCGTCACCCGCGCGCTGGGAAAGATCGGCTACTGCAACGCCGGCACGCTCGAATTCCTGTACCAGGACGAGCAGTTTTCCTTCATCGAAATGAATACCCGGCTCCAGGTGGAACATCCGGTAACCGAAATGATCTCGGACACCGACCTCGTGCACGAGCAGATCCGCATCGCCGCCGGCGAGGAACTGGGCTACACGCAGGCAGACATTCAGCTTCACGGTCATGCGCTGGAATGCCGCATCACCGCCGAGGACCCGGAAACCTTCGCGCCTTCGCCCGGCCTTGTCGGAACCTACCATCCGCCCGGCGGCCCGGGCGTACGGGTCGATTCCGCGCTGTATGCCGGCTATCGCGTGCCGCCGCATTACGATTCGCTGGTGGCCAAGCTCATCACCTACGGCAACACGCGCGGGGACGCGATCGCCCGGATGCGCCGCGCCTTGCGGGAGTTCGTGATCCTCGGGATCAAGACCACCATTCCCCTGCACCAGCGCATCCTGGAGAGCCCCGACTTCCAGGCCGGCGAATATACCATCCATTGGCTGGAGCGATTCGTCGCCTCCTGAAACATTCCGGTGAAGATCCGCGTCGCCACGGCCGGGAATGGCCGGGAATGGCACGATTAGGCAAATCTTAAGGGGCATTCTGTACCAGTTCCGGATGGACAGCCATTGGGCGATGCGCTTGCGGCGCGCGCGGGGCGAATACCGGGGGCTGCGCGCATTGTGGGGCGACCAGCGCGGGGTAACCGCCATCGAATACGGGTTGATCGCCGCGCTGATCATGCTTGCCATCGTGGCGGCGATGCACGCCGTGGGGACGGGCATGACCCAGATGTTCAACACCGTCAGCACCACGCTTTGACGGGGTAAGCGGCGGCGAAACGCGCCGGAAAGCTTGCTTTCGGTCAAAAACCGGGCTAGCCTGCCCGGGTTATGGTTCGCTCGGCGTATTCCTCCGGCCTGCTTCTTCGACTCATCTGCCGTCGACTTATGTGCCCCTGGGCGTAAGGCCGCGCGCATACCGCCGGCGATCGTTCAGGGGAATGCCCCTTCCAACCATCGTAACGGCATTTTTAAGTGAGCAGGCACCATGAGCATCGTTCATCCCAATTTCGGCGCGATCGAGGATAGTCGCGTCCTCATCTTCGACACCACCTTGCGTGACGGCGAGCAGTCCCCCGGCTTTTCCATGAATTTGGACGAGAAGCTGCGCATGGCGCAGGTGCTTACCGAGCTTGGGGTGGATGTGCTGGAGGCAGGATTTCCCGCCGCCAGCGACGGCGATTTCGAAAGCGTCCGGCGCATTGCCGAGCAGGTGAAGGGGCCGGTGATCGCCGGGCTCGCCCGGACCTCGCGCGAGGATATCCAGCGTGCGGCGGAAGCCGTGCGGCCGGCGGCGCGCAAGCGAATCCACATCTTCCTGGCCACCAGTCCGCTGCACATGAAATATAAATTGCGGATGGAGCCCGAGGCGGTGCTGGAGCTTGCCTCGGTATCGGTGAAACTCGCGCGCAACTTCACCGATGACGTGGAATGGTCCGCCGAAGATGGCAGCCGCACCGAGCCGGATTTTCTGTGCCGCTGCGTGGAGGCGGCGATTGCCGCGGGCGCCACCACCATCAATGTTCCCGACACGGTAGGCTATGCGGTGCCGGAGGATATGGAGGCGATTTTCTGCATGCTGCGGGAACGCGTGCCGGGCGCGGAGAAGGTGATTTTTTCCACGCATTGCCATAATGATTTGGGGCTTGCGGTGGCCAACACGCTGGCCGCGGTGCGCGGCGGCGCGCGGCAGATCGAATGCACGATCAATGGCATCGGCGAGCGTGCCGGCAACGC
>JAJYAF010000330.1 GCA_021779655.1 Pseudomonadota bacterium | reverse complement strand
CCCGATTTCATCGAGGCCGAATGCGGCTGGATCGCGCTCGACACGCGGCGCGGCCCGCGGCTGCGCCCTTGGCACGGCTGGGCCGGGTTATGCGCCGCGCTGGCGCTGGCTTGTCTGCTGATTCCGGTCCTGCGCCAGCAGGTGGCGCTGGACGCGGCGAAAGTGGCGATCGCCGCTCGCGCGACGGCTGCGGAACAGGCAGAGGCGCTGCGCCGACAGTTATTGATTGCGGCGTCCTCCGATGCGGCGATGGCGCAGGCGCGCCGGCAGGAGGACGCGCTGGCAGTATTGGCGGCGCTGACCCAGGCCCTTCCCGACGGAACCTGGCTGGACGACCTCTCTTTGAAGGATGGGAATCTGAGCCTCGATGGCGAATCCGTCGACGCGGCACGGCTGATCCCGCTGCTCTCCGCGGTGCCCGGTTTCCGCAACCCGAGCTTCACCGCGCCGGTCACCCGCGGCGCGTCCGGCGACGCCGATCAGTTCTCGCTTCATGTTTCGGTGCCTGTGCCGGAGGCGAAATGAGCGGGGCGGCGGTTTCCCTGCCCGATGGCCGGCGCGGTCAGGCGCTCGCGGTCGGAATGGCGCTTGCGGTCCTGCTGATCCTGTGGCTGGCGGTGGTGTGGCCGATGGCCGGCTGGTATGAAGACCGGGCTGCGACGCTGGCGCAGCAGCGGGCGCTCGCCGCCCGCATGGCGGCACTGGCGCGGGCGCTGCCGGCGCTGCGGCGGCTGTCCGCATCGGTCGGACAAAACCGGGCGATGCTGTTGGCGGGTGGCAGCGATTCGATCGCCGGCGCCAATCTGCAATCGGCGGTGCAGGCGCTCGCCGCGCAAGCGGGCACCAGCCTGGATAGCGCCGAGATGCTCCCGCCGATGCCCGCCGGGGCGCTGCGCCGGATCTCCATTGAGGTCAGTGTAAGCGCCGGTTGGCCGGTACTGGTTGCGCTGCTGCATGCGATCGATGAAGCCAGCCCGCGGATGATCGTGGACGCCATCAGCCTGAACGGCTCGGCCCCGGGCGGCTCGGGTGCGTTGGCGGCGGAGTTCTCCGTCTCCGCCTTCCGGTCCGGCTCTTGATGCCCCCACGCTTCCTGCTTCCCGGCATGGCGGCGCTGCTGGGTACGGTGGCAGTGGCGGAATGCTTGGCCCCGGCGCCTCCCTTGCCGCTCCGGCCGTTCACGCTGCCACGGCCGCCAGCGGGAACGCCAGGGCCGCCGATCGATCGCTGGGCCGCGACCGTGCTGGCACGGCCGCTGTTCAGCCCGAGCCGCCGGCCGGATATGGCCGCGGCCGGGCAAGCTTCTTCCATTGCCCGGCTGACCGCGATCATCATCGGCCAGGGGAGCCGTAGCGCCATCTTTGCGCCCGAGGGCGGCAAACCGCGGATCGTGCAGGAGGGCGGGGTGATCGACGGCTATCGCCTTAGCAAGGTGCGGGCGGATTCGGTGGAGTTATCGGCGCCCGGCGGCATGCTCATGCTGCGCCCGGAATTTCCGGCATCCGCCGCCCCACTTTCCGACGCCGCCGAGTCCCAGCCGCCTTCGGTGGCGGACATCGATAACGAACCTTGAACCTTCGCAGCCCCCGTCTGTGGTCGGCGATCCTGGCGTTCTGCCTGGTCGCCGCCTGTGCCAACACCCGGCAGGCGAGTCAGCCGGCGATGCCGGTATCGCCGCCGCCCCTCGACCTCCAGCACCTGCCCTCCGGAGCGGACCGACAGAGCGGCGCCATTGCCGCCGGCACCTCTCCGGCCCCGACCGTGGCCTATGGTGCCGTGCCGGCCGTCGCGGCGGGAGCTGCCAGCCCCGGCGCCGGGCCCGGCGATATATCTTTCGATTTCGCCGGCACCGATCTGCGCACCGCCGTTGCGCAGATCCTCGGCAACATCCTGCACGTGAACTACACGATCGATCCCGCCGTTTCCGGTACCGTGACGCTGCACACCGTGACCCCCCTCAACCTCGCGCAGGTGCTGCCGGTGCTACAGACCCTGCTGGCGGAGAACAAAGCGACGCTGGTTGAAACCGGCGCGCTATACCGGGTGATGCCCGCCGAGACGGGCGGCTCCGGGCTCGCCGGCAATGCCGGTCTCAGCGGCGCCGAGATCCTGCCGCTGCGTTATGCCTCGGCGACGGACCTCGCCGCCATGCTGCAGCCTTATGTCGCCGAAGGTGCCAGCCTCGCGGTCGAACCCGGCGCCAATGCGCTGTTGATCCAGGGCGATCCGGGGGCGCGCGAGGCACTTTCCGGATTGGTCGAGGCTTTCGACGTGGATGCGCTGGCCGGCCAATCCTATGAACTGTTCCCGGTGGGAAGCGGCAATGCCAAAGAATTCGCCGATGCGTTTACCGAGGCGCTAGGCAAGCACGGTGAGACCAAGGGACCGGCCGCGGTCTCGGTGGTGCCGCTCGAGCGGATCAGCGCCGTGCTGGTGATAGCGCGTTCCGCAGGCTATCTGCGGGACGCGACCCGCGTCTATTCGGTGCTGGAGCAGATCCAGCGCGAGACCTTGCGAAGCTGGCATGTCTTCTATTTGCGCAACAGCCGCGCCAATGACGCAGCCTATCTCTTGCAGCAGGCGTTTACGCCAGACGACGTGTCCGCGCAGCCGACCGAGGCGGCGCAGCCAGGCAGTAATAACGGCATGACCGGCAACACGGACAACGGAGCCGGCGCAGGCGGATTGTTGGGATCGGCGGTGGTGCAGAGCGGCACGACGCCACAAGCCGGTAGCGCTTCCGCCATGCCCGCGCTCGGAGGTCAGGCTCAGGGCGGCGCCGCGGGCGCGGGCGCTACCGCCGGGGCAAGCGCCCTGCTTGGACCGCTATCGGCAAATAGCGGCGGCACCAGTTCGGCATCGGCGCTGCGGATCCTCCCCGACATCCAGAACAACGCGGTGCTGGTCTACGCCACCGTGCAGGAAGACGACGCCATCACCGGCATGCTGAGCAAGATCGACATCCAGCCATTGCAGGTCCGCATCGATGCGACCATCGCCGAGGTGGATCTTACCGGGCAGCTGCAATACGGTACACAGTTTTTCTTCAAATCCGGCGGCATCAACGCGGTGTTGAGCAACTCCGCCAGTTCCGCCCTGGCCACCAACTTCCCCGGCTTCGTCCTGTCGGGCCATGGCAACGATGCGGCGCCGCTCGCACTCTCGGCATTGCAGGCGGTGACGCGGGTGCGGGTATTGTCCTCTCCGGAGTTGATGGTGCTGGACGGCCAGGGCGCGAGCCTGCAAGTGGGCAACATAGTTCCCTACCTCACGCAGACTTCGCAAAGCACCATCACCGCCAATGCGGAAGTGATCAATTCGGTGGATTATCGCGAAACCGGCGTGATCCTGCGCGTCACTCCGCATGTGGGTAGCGACGGTCTGGTGACCATGGATATCGACCAGGAGGTAAGCGGGGTATCTCCCACGCTCACGACGCAAGGGCTGAACTCGCCAACCTTCACGGAACGGGCCGTGACCTCGCGCGTTGCCATCCAGGACGGCCAGACGATCGGACTCGCCGGTCTGATCTCCGACAACGATTCGCGGGAGAACGGGGGTTTTCCCGGATTGAAGGACATCCCCTTGCTGGGCGGGCTGTTCGGCACCCAGAACAACAACCGTACCCGCGAGGAATTGCTGGTGCTGATCACGCCGCACGTGATCCGCAGTCAGCAGCAGGCGCTGGATCTCACAGCCGACATGCAGCAGGCGCTACCGAATGCGATGCAGGTGACCGGCGCATTACAGGGCATGCCGATCGGCGGTT
>JAJYAF010000329.1 GCA_021779655.1 Pseudomonadota bacterium | reverse complement strand
GCCATAGCCGGTTTCCGGCGCGGTCGGCCGCATACCGAGGGTGACGATATGGCCGGCCCGTGCCGCAGCCGAGGCCTTGGCTAGCGCCTCGTGTAAGGCCGGCTCGTCGGCGATGGCGGCATCGGCGGCCATGATCCAGAGCGCCGCGTGCGGATCGCTCTCCGCTGCCAACAGCGCGGCGGCGGCGATGGCCGGGGCGGAATTGCGCCCCACCGGCTCCAGCACGATGCGCGGCTCCTTCACCCCGGCGTCACGCAGCTGTTCGGCGACGATGAAACGATGCTCCTGATTGGCCACCACGATCGGCGCGGAAAAGCCAGGGCCGACGGCCCGCTGTGCCGTCTCGACCAGCATCGGCGCCTCGGAGAGCAGCGGGCAGAACTGCTTGGGGAAGCTCTTACGCGAGACTGGCCAGAGGCGCGTGCCCGAGCCGCCGCAAAGAATGACCGGGACGAGATCCCCAGACTGATTTCTCATATTCATGTCGTTGATCAATTTAATATTGCTGCAGAACGGATTCATAATGCATCACCTTTAGCGGTTACGTTGCGAGAAGTGTTGAAATTGTTTGGCTCGTTCTCCGGCATGCTGATGATGGCGGGCTCAGGCGGCCAGATCAAGTGGCATTGAGAGGGGGCTGTTGGGGAGACTTTTCCAGCCGTCAACCCTTGCGCATGGTAATCTGCGCGGCGGCGGACGATCTCTTCGGCGGTGTCGGCGTAGATCATATCCTGGTAATCGGCCGAGACCTCCTCATGCAGGGCTACCGGCGCATGGGCGAGGAGGTTCCTATGCTTATGCACGGTGCAGCGCTGCAGCGGCACCTCCGGCCATAGCGCCGCTAGGCTAGTCTAATGCTTATACCAACCTGCTTAAACATTGACCGTTGCCCATTCACGAGAGCCGATGGATCGGAGGCGGTCTGGATCGTCGATAAGCCAATTCCAAGCTGCGACGCAGGCCTTCAGGATGTCATCCTAGGTATCCCAAAGGCCGAAGGAGAGCTTGTTGCCGCGCAGGTATTCCCAGACGTTCTCCATGGAGTTCAATTCTGGCGCATAGGGCGGCAAAGGCACCAAGACGATGTTGTCGGGTACGCTGAGTTCGCCGCCTATCTGATGCCATCCGGCGCCGTCGCAGATGATTGCCGCCACCGAGCCGGGCGTTACCTGTGTGCTGATCTCGGCAAGGTGGAGGTTCATGCACTCAATATTGACGGTTGGCGTGATGACGGCTGCGCCGGCGCCACGGTCTGGGCAAATCGCACCGAAGATATAGGCCGTGTCGTGTCGATTATCGCGCACCATCGGCGGCCTTGAACCGACAGGGGCCCAGACGTAAACGAGCGAGCCTTTCTGTCCGACCCTGGCTTCGTCCTGAAACCAGATCTCGACCGGCGTAGTCGAACTGGTTATGTCGTCCAGCCAATCTCCTCGCCGCGCTCATCCACCAGCGCCAAGGCATTTGGATGCGACGTGATCGCCGTGAACAGCGCTGGCCATCCTGGGACAGGCGGGCATCACGGGCGATATAGGCCGAGAGGCCGGTGGCGCTGCTCTCCGCCCCCGCCTTCACGATCTCCACCCGGATGAACCTGCACGCCATTCCCGTCTGCCTTGTCCCATTGGCCCGCCGCATCTTGGATGCCGGTCATGGCCTCTGGCCGCGAAGTTACGCCTATAACCACATTTTGCGAAGCAAAATGTATATTGAGCCTAACATCCTGACTCTGGCGCTTCCTGAGGCTGATTTGGATTAGGCGCGGGCGCCGTCAAGAGCTGTTTTGAATATGCATTGTCGGCTTCTATAAAATAGCGGCGAGCTGGGTCAGGCCCACCCTAGTTTTAGCTCAGTCAGGGCCGCAACGAAAGGATTTACGCTATGAAGGATTTTGGTGAGACGGACCTTCAGCGCCTCGAAGCGTTGGTCAACAAATCAAAGACCACAGGCAAACTCCCCGTCGCGGAGGCCTTGGAGCTGAAGGGGCTGAAACTCCTGCGCGATGAGGCTGAACTTGCCAAGTCCAAAGCCAAACTGGCGGCCGAACGGCGCAAGCTCGCTGACCGGGACAAATACCGCATCGGCGGGCTGGCCCTCGCCGCCGGGTTAAGCACCTGGTCGGAGGCCGAACTCAAAGGCGGATTCGCCATGCTGGCATCCGCGACCGCAGACGTGCGAGCCGCACTGGCCAAACAAAGCAAGCAGGCAACCGAAAACGGCAAACCTGATTTTGACGCGCTGCTGGCGGGCCAGCCCCCTGCGCCGGCCCACGAGCCTGCTCCCGTTAATGAGGTTACGGAGAAAGCGCAGGATGAGGGATATGGTCAGACCGATCTGCTGAACCATACCGATGCCACTGGCGGCTTTCTCGGCGGCTCATAAGCCAGGCTATGAAAGGAATGCAGCGCCATGCCCAGCGATGATTTCGACCGGTCGGCATCCGAGTATTGGCAACGGATGGCAGCGGCAGGACCTAACCCGCCGCAGGGCAAATCGCGACCAGCGGCTGTGAACAAGCCCACGCCATTGCCGATAGACGACACCGATCCCCTCGCCCTCATCTATGGCGCCCTCCGGGGCAATGCCGATGCCGTCAAAGCGAACACGACCCAAATCCAAGCCCTGCTCCAAGCCGTGAAAGCCAGTAATGACTCCGCCGCCCAGCGCCAAGTCGCCACCGGCCAGCAAGTCACCGCGATCCTCCAGGCGGTCAGACAACAAACCAAAAGCGTCAAACAAATTGACCAGGCCCGGGAAGAAAAAATTACCTGGGGAATCGCCGGCATCGGATTTGGCCTGGGCCTCGGCATCCTGCTAGTTCTGTTTGTGTTCCCGCTCCTTCACCGCCTGTTGGGCTAATCACCCAGTGCCTCCCTCCCCTGCCGCGCGAAAAAAACAGCGGCGCCACATCCATCCCAATTCTGAGATGGCCCGGCGTCCACCGCTCAGGATGAATTCGTCGAGGAACTGGAGGAGACCGGCGCGGTGATGGAGAGGGCCTGATCCAAAGGCAGCTTGGTCGTCCATAACAGATCGCCGAACCCGCCGGCCCGCAGGACGATCAAATTATCGTCTGGCGCTGCGCGATCGGCCAGATCGAGAGCTTTGGCGGCATAGGAACCGTGTCCCAGCATGGCCTGACTATCCTGGCTGAACGCGATGAATTCAAACGGGTTCATCATCGAAATAGCCTGCCACCAAAGGTGGATGATGAAAAGTAAAAACAACCAAAGCGAGTGCGGCCGGGAAATGGATGAACTAGCCTCGCCAAACTCCTTTCCCTCTTAACCATGCGGTGCTGGTCATGCCCCGGACCTCGGTGCGCCAGAGCGAGCGCAGCGCGGGAGCCGCGTAGCGCGGCCAGCCTATGGCTGGCCGTCTGGCGCTGCCCCTGATGGAGAAAATATTCCCTCCGGCGATTGGGTATGTTTCTCCATTCACGCTTTTCGGCATGTCGGAGGAAATTGGCTCAAAAGGTTTCGGTCAGGCTGGGTTCAGATGATTGAGTCTCTCAAAGTGTGTTTCTGTTTCCCAGGGAAACTCCCTTAGAAACCCGGGGTCGCGGCGACGGCCGAGGCGGTACTGGCCATGCCCGCCTGGCGCGCCGTCATCCCCGCATATAAGCTCGCCAGAGCAACCTCCAGCCGCGACGACGCCACCCGCGCCAGTGCCGCCGCCGCATCCGCCTGCGACAGCCCTAGGGCCCGGTCGGCATTGTACTGGGCCAGCCCATCCAGCACCGGCGCCGGCGCACCCCAACTCCCAGGCTC
>JAJYAF010000328.1 GCA_021779655.1 Pseudomonadota bacterium | reverse complement strand
CATGAACACCACGCTGTCGGTGAGACTGGCATGCGCCACGAGCTTCTCGGGAAGCAGAATCCGTCCGTCCTTGTCCACCTCGACCGGATAGGCCTGGGCATACAGAGCGATTGCGCGGTCCTCGTACTCCTCGCTCAACACATCAAGCCCTTCCAGCGACTTTTCCAATTCGTTGAAACGCTTCACCGGCCAGGCCTCGATACAGGCATAGGCGGTCGAGGGCCGCAGGATCATGGCCGGCGAGCCCGAGATTTCCCGCAGCGCAGAGCGATAGGCCGCGGGCACGGAAACCCGTCCCTTGGCGTCAAGCCGGTTCTGGTGCTGGCCAAGAAAAGGACTCATGAGGGCAAACCGGGTCCCTGCGGGTTTTTATGGGTCAACATGGGATAACATGGGCAAAACCGGTCCGTCAAAGAGAATCGCGCCGAATCGCCCCGCTTTGTCCACCATGGTGAGCAGCGATTCAGCAAGGTGTTAACAAGGAGTTTCAAAAATCGGATGTTGTTGTTTTGTTCCCTGGTTCCGCGACTTTTAGTTGTTTTTTCCGATCGGCTCGCCGGCCAGTTGGGGCATGGCTCAGTGGCCAAGATCCAGACGGTCTATAAGCCGGGTTCTGTCCGCTTGCGCTGTACGGCCATTCCTCTGGGACAGGTTTTGCAACCTGCCTCTCGCGACCAACCCGGGCGGCGGGACGGGAATGTTCCCCGCATCCGAGGGTAGCCCCGGTGCTTGCCGCCCCTATTCGGTCTTGCTCCCGGTGGGGTTTTCCCTGCCGATCCTGTCGCCAGGATCGCGGTGCGCTCTTACCGCACCATTTCACCCTTGCCCTCCCCGCTCGCGCGGCTTGGGCGGTATGTTTTCTGTGGCACTTTCCCTGGGGTCGCCCCCGCCGGCCGTTAGCCGGCACCGTATTCCCGTGGAGCCCGGACTTTCCTCCGCCCCGGAAAAATCCGTAGGCGGCGGCCGTCCGACCGTCTGGATGGCCCCGGTTGCGCCTTTATTCGACCCCGGTCAATTCTTCTTCGGCCAGCCGGCGGATCGCCGCCGCGCGCGCCCGGGTTGCGTCATCCGCGCCCCGGCCCAGCCGATCCGGCAGAAAATGGCGCTGAAAGGCGCGCACCACCACCTCCTGGGGCATATCCTCCGCGTAGCCGATCGCGGCCAGATCCGCTTGCAAGTCCCCGGGCGCCGCGAAATCGTCGCTCCACAGGCCGATACCCCGCGCGGCGAGCCACCGCCACGGGAACAGCTCCCCGGGGTCCTGCTTGCGGTCCGGCGCGATGTCCGAATGGGCCACCACATTGCGCGCCGGGATCGGCCAGCGTCCGACGATTTCCTGGCATAGCGCCAGCACGGCCGCCGTCTGCGTATCGGGAAAGGGGCGGTAGCCCCATTCATGGCCGGGATTGACGATCTCGATCCCGATCGAGCGATCGTTCAGCCCGCGCACGCCGCGCCACACACTCACCCCGGCATGCCAGGCCCGGCCCGGCTCATCCACCAGGCGGCAGATCGTCCCGTCCTCGTCCACCACGTAATGCGCGGAAACCCGAGCCGCCGGATCGCACAACCGCGCGATCGCCGCGGCGGCGCTCCGCATGCCGGTATAATGCAGCACCAGATGGTCGATCACCCCGCCCGGCCGCGCGTCGCAATTCGGCGACGGCACATCCACCGCCCCGCTCAGGAAAACCGCCGCGCGCGCTTGATCGCATCGTAGGCGGCGTTGATCCTTGCCACCCTGTCGGAGGCGGCGGCGATGAACTCCGGGGGCACGCCCCTGGAGGCCAGGCTGTCCGGGTGGTTTTCCCGCATCAACTGCTTCCAGCGCTCGCGGATGGCATCATTGCTTGATCCTGAATCGATGCCCAGCACGGCGTAAGGGTCGGTTTCCATGCCGCTGGCAAAGCCGCCGCGGCCGGCCCGCTGCGCCGCATCCGGGCCAAGCCCGAAGCCGATCGCCACACGCCGCAGGTAATCGGCTTCCCGGCCGTTCACCGGGCCGTCGGCGCGGGCTATCTGGTGCAGTCCGGCCAAAACCTGTTCCAGCAGGCCGAGATTGTCGGCGAACACCTGACCCAGCTGCACGGCATAGGTTTCAAAACCCTCCGGGGTATCGCGCGCCTGATCGAACAGCCGGCCGACTTCCCGGACATTGTCCTCGGGGATGCGGAAGCTGCGCTTGAAGGCGTCGATCTCGGCGCGGCTGACCTGGCCGTCGCATTTCGCGAGCTTGGCGGCCAGCACTGTCACGTTGACGGCGAAAAGCTGTTCGCGGCGCCCCAGCAGGGCGGCCAGCCGCGCGGAATCGAACGGAATGGCGTTGAAACGCCACGCCATATTCGGCAAGGCGCCCTGATCCGCGGCATGGCCGAGCGCGGCGCCGAACAGCGCGCCCACCGGCCCGCCCATCGCGAAGCCGGCGACACCGCCGATAATTTTACCCCAATAGCTCATCCCGAATTATTCCATCATGGGCGGCGCGACCGTCCCGCCCTTCGCCCGCCACATTCTATCATGCCCCGCCGCCGGTTTCCAAAACGCGAACCTCCGGGCTTGAACGCTCCTCAACAATCATCCATCAACCTCGACAAACCGGCGGATCGAGGACCATGGCGGGCTGGCAATTCTGGATCGACCGTGGCGGCACCTTTACCGATATCGTGGCGCGGAACCCGAACGGCACGCTCTACACGAAAAAACTGCTCTCGGAAAACCCAGCCCGCTATCCGGACGCGGCGCTGGCCGGCATCCGCGAATTCCTCGGCCTGCCGCCGGAGGCGCCAATCCCGGGCGGCGCCGTCCAGGCGGTGAAAATGGGCACCACGGTTGCCACCAACGCGCTGCTGGAACGCGCGGGCGCACGCTGCCTGCTGCTGATCAACCGGGGCTTCGCCGATCTGTTACGTATCGGCAACCAGGCGCGCCCGCGCCTGTTCGATCTCGATATCCGCCTGCCGACGATGCTCTACGAGGAAGTGGCCGAAATCGCCGGCAGGATCGCGCCTGACGGCACGGTCGTCGAGCCGCTGGACGAGGACGCGGCGGGGGCAGCGCTGGCGCGGGCGAAGGCGGCGGGAATTACGGCGGTGGCCGTGGCACTCATCCACGCCTGGAAATACCCGGAGATGGAGCGCCGCCTCGGCGAGCTCGCCGAAGCCACGGGATTTTCCCAGATTTCGCTCAGCCATCGGGCAAGCCCGTTGCTGCGTCTCGTGCCGCGTGCCGATACCACGGTCGCGGATGCCTACCTTTCGCCGATCCTGCGCCGCTACACCCGCCAGGTCGCCGCGGGCCTTGGCGGCGCCAGGCTCTACTTCATGCAGTCCCATGGCGGGCTGGCGGAGGAGCATCATTTTTCCGGCAAGGACGCCATTCTCTCCGGCCCGGCCGGCGGCATCGTGGGCGCGGTGCGCACCGCCGCCATGGCGGGTTTTTCCAGGGTCATCGGCTTCGATATGGGCGGCACCTCCACCGATGTCGCGTTGTACGACAACGCCTTCGAGCGAACCTTCGAAACCGAGATCGCGGGCGTGCGGCTGCGCGCGCCGATGCTCGCCATCAACACCGTGGCCGCCGGCGGCGGCTCGATCCTCGGCTTCGATGGCGCCAGGCTGCAAGTCGGCCCGCAGAGCGCCGGCGCCGATCCCGGACCGGCCTGCTATCGCAACGGCGGCCCTCTCACCGTGACCGACGCCAACGTGCTCCTGGGCAGGATCCAGCCGGACCATTTCCCGGCGATCTTTGGCCCAGCCGGCAACCAGAAGCTGGACGCGGCGGTG
>JAJYAF010000327.1 GCA_021779655.1 Pseudomonadota bacterium | reverse complement strand
GTGGTCGATCACCTTCAGGCTGTCACGGATGCGCTTGTCCTGCCCGGAGCGCAGCCCCAGCCGCACCAGCGCCACCACATCGGCGCCGACCAGCGCCTCCGGGGCGATTTCCGCTTCGCTCGCCGGCACATTCTTAACGGCGATGTTGCCGTCGCCCACCTGCGCGAGGTCGCGGTTGCCCTCGTCGCGAATTCGCAGGTAGTAGCCATCGACGTTGCAGGCCTTGGCAAGGTCGGTCCCGGTTACATAGATCCAGCTTTCCAGATCGGCGTTCCAGGCATCGGCGGTATCGCGCATGAGGGCCGCCTCGCCGTGGCGGCCCAGCCGCTCGGCCAGGTCCGCCGCCGCCAGCAGCGCGGCGATCTCCACCGCGATGGTGGCCGGCGTGTAGCCGGAATTTTCCTCCCAGCGATCCTGGCCCGTGGATGGCCCGTGGGTGATAATGAACGCGCAGGCCTTGCGAATCATCGGCCAGAATTCCGCGAGCTCGCTTTCCGCGACCGCGCCGTGGCGAAAGCAGAGATCGAGCAGCAGAACCGGAAAGGCGGTTTCATCGAGCTGCGTGCCGCTCCAATAGGGCGTGCCGTCCAGCCAGTTGTTCTGCCGCCAATGCCCGTCTTGCTCCTGGATCACGCGCAGATAATCCAAAGTGCGCCGCGCATCCTCCCGCGCGCCGCAGGCCAGCAGCGCGCCCGCCGTTTCCACCAGATCGCGAGGCCAGACCAGATGATAGCCGCCGATATCATCATCGCCCTTGCTGAAGCCCCACGGGATCGACAGGCTGGCGATGCTGCCGCCCGGGAAAAGCGGGCTTTCATGGGCGCGCAAGACCGCCGTGCTGATCCGGTAGAGATTATGCGGCCCTTCCTGCTGGGCGCGTTCCGGATGCACCCGGTCGAGCGGCTGCAATTTGCGCTGCCAACTCAGCCATTGCTCGGCATACTCGGCCTCGCAGCGCGCAAAGCCGCGCTCCAGGCTGGCAACCGCCTGGAAGGCGGCCGCCACCGGGCTGCGGCCGAAGCCGATGGCAACCAGATGCACTATACCCGGATCCAGCTCGGCGCACAGCGCGACATTGCCATCCTCCGCCCGGTCATAGGCCATCGACAGCTCTCCATGGTCGCGCAACAGCCGCCAGCCGTCGGAGACGCCCACGAAACCCACGCTGCGCGCCGCAAAGCCGCCGGCGCAGGCAAGCGCCAGGGAGGTGCCGTAGCCGGATGCGAACAACATTTCCCGGCCCTTGTAATCTCCCAGCCAGGCGGTGTTGTGGGCGCCCTTGTTGACCAGATGCGGCGCCAGCAGCATGAACAGCCGCAGGTTCGTCTCGCCCGGCCCGGGGATCAACCGGATCTGCTGCAACACCGCGTCGTGCCGCGGGTCGGTTAGGATATGCTTTTCCACGGCGAAGCGGCCCCGCTTGCACAGGGTGTTGATGTTGAACATCGGCACGCCATCGGCATAGCGGCGGATTTTCGCGTCGGTATCGCGCTTCTCCTCGGCGAAAAAGCCGCCGGGCAGTCCGTCGGTGATCACCAGGCCGCAATCGCGCGTGCAGGCGGAATCGACCGAGGGAAAATAAATCTCGTTCAAAATGCCGTGACTATGGGTGAACCAGACCGAACTGCGCACGGATAGCGCGGTTCCCACCCCGTCCTTGTCGCTGGAAGTCCAGCGCGGCGAAATCCCGGGGCGGCCTGGGGCGTCCACCATCTTGCATCCCCCTGTCTGTGATTGTTGGACCGATATCAGAGATTACTTAAGTTAAGGCTGGCTCAAGCGATTTCCAGACCGAACCGCTTTCGCCCGCCGCGCATTTCGAAACCACGCCGCTTTCACGGGTCAATAGGGCCGCGTGCCGCATGCGGCGCGATGACCAAGGGCAGCGGGGTTGCGGCTGATGTTGTCAGGCGCCGCGCGGCCCGAAGATGATAACCATGGCACCGCAGAGGCAGATGGCAACGCCGATGGTGTCCCAGCGGTCGGGACGGCTGCCTTCGACCACCCACATCCAGATCAGCGAGGCCAGGATATAGATGCCGCCATAGGCCGCGTAGGCACGCCCGGCGGAACTCGTGTCGATACGGGTTAGCGACCAGGCGAACAGAATCAGGCTGGCAAGCCCGGGCATCAGCCACAGCGGCGTCTTGCCCAGGCGCAGCCACGCCCAGAAGGCAAAGCAACCGCCGATTTCCGCGATCGCCGCCAGAATGTAGGTCGGAATGACCCAGGTCAGGTCTCTCATTGCCCATATCTCGCCCAGAAACACCCCAGGTGTCGAGCCGTCCGGGCCAAAGGGCTGCCGTTACGGGAGGCCGGAAGACATGCCGGTTCCGGAATAGCCGTTCAAGGAACGCGGCGGCCTTCATGGCCCGCGCAAGCGCTTGCGGGCGAAAAAAATGAATTCGAACACCAGGACGATCGCAAGGCCGAACCAGGTCAGCGCATATTGGTAGTGGTTGTTGGGCGGACGCGGCAGATGCGCCGCCGGCTGCGGCAAGGGCGAGCCGGGCGGCGGCGGCTTGCCCATGGCCACCAACACGAAGGGCGCGACCTCCCGCAGCCCCATCGCCGCGCCGATGCGCGCCGGGTCGAGCGTGTAGAAAAGCCCCGCCGCCGGATTGTCCTTGCCCGCGAACCAGCCGGGTTTCTCCCCCTCGCGCACATAGCCGGTCACGCCTGCCACGCCCGCCGGTTCCGCTACCGGCACCGGCGCGCGCGCCGGCACCCAGCCCAGATCCACCAGCACTACCTGCCCCGAGGCTTCCCGCAACGGCTGGAGCAGCTCCCCGCCTTCGATCGGGGTTACCGGCCCGTCATGCACCTCGTCGCCATACAGCACCGCCTTGCCCGGTATCCAATGGCCCCGCGCAACCGCCTTTTCGAACCGCCGGGGATGCGCCGGCAGGGGTATGGGCGGCGCGGCCTCGGCCTGGGCGATCCTGCGCAGGATGCCTTCCTTCCATTTCAGCCGATGCAGCTGCCAGACCCCGAGGCCGATCAGCAGCCAGAAACAGATGAAAGCGGAAATCCCCGGCGCGATCAGCCGCCGCCAGCGCGGATCAAAGCCGCCTTGGATCAGCCGCATGGCAAAACGCCGCTATTTCCCTTAATTCCCCGCGCCGGGATAGCCGGGACCATGAAGGCCCGGGGGAATCTCACCCGGCGGTGATGGCGCTGCGTCCCAGAAAATAGATGCAGACGAACAGGAACAGCCACACCACGTCCACGAAATGCCAGTACCAGGCCGCCGCCTCGAAACCGAAATGGCGCTGCGGGTTGAACTGATGCGCCATCGCCCGGAACAGGCAAACGGTCAGGAACGCCGTGCCGATGATGACATGAAACCCGTGGAACCCGGTCGCGATGAAGAAGGAGGAGGCGAAAATCCCGCCATGGTAGAACGGGAAGGGAGAATGGGTGTATTCCCAGGCCTGCCCGCACAGGAAGGCGATGCCAAGCAGCACGGTCACCGCCAGGCCCTGCACCGTGCCTTTGTTATCGCCCTCGATCAAACAATGATGCGCCCAGGTGATGGTGGTGCCGGAGAGCAGCAGGTCCATGGTGTTGAACAGGGGAATGGCGAAAGGGTCGATGGTGTGCAGGCCCTTGGGCGGCCAGACCGGCGCGAAGGCCGTCCCCATCGTTGAGGGATAAAAGAAATAGTTGAAATAGTTCCAGAAAAAGGAGACGAAAAACATCACCTCCGAGGAGATGAACAGCGCCATGCCGTAGCGCAGCCCGACCTGCGTGACGACCTTGTGCAGCCCCGGCACCTGGCTTTCGTG
>JAJYAF010000326.1 GCA_021779655.1 Pseudomonadota bacterium | reverse complement strand
CTTGATGATCGCGCGGTCCATCACGTGTTCGGTGGCCCGCTTCTGGTATTGCTCGGCCAGCTTCTCGCGCGCGAAACGCCGCGCGGTTTCCTGGAATGCTCTCTGGTTGTCAGTCGGTTGATAATGCATGGCCGGTCCCCCCCAGACCTAAACGACACTTCTCAAGCAACCTAACAGGCGCTAAAATACCCGGCAAGACGAAAGGGAGCACTCATGGCGGATAAAAATAACGGCGGGTCTTACCCGGTTTTGCTTTCTCCCCTCGTCGCCGGAGCGCACCGGCTGAGAAATCGCGTCATCCTCGGATCGATGCATACGAGGCTGGAAACCGAACCGGACGGCCTTGCCCGCCTGATAGCCTTCTTCGCGGAACGGGCGCGCGGGGAAGCCGCGCTGGTCATCACCGGCGGCTTCTCTCCCAATGGCACGGGCATCCTTGATCCCTCCGGGCCGCGAATAGACGACAGGGATGAGGCGCTGAAGCTGCGCCCGATATGCGACGCGGTCCATGCCGAAGGCGGCCTGATCTGCGCGCAGCTTCTGCATGCGGGGCGCTACGCCAAGATCGAGGGTTGCGTGGCGCCCTCGGCGATCCGGGCGCCGATCAACCGGTTTTCCCCGCGCGAGATGACCGAGCAGGAGATTTTGCAGACGATCGAAGACTTCGCTCAGGCGGCGCTCAACGCGCAAGCCGCCGGGTTCGACGGCGTCGAGGTGATGGGGTCGGAAGGCTATCTGCTCAACGAATTCACCGTTAAGCATACCAACAAGCGCCAGGACGGCTGGGGCGGCAGCGCGGAGAACCGCCACCGCTTTCCGGTGGAGATCGTCCGCGCGGTGCGCGAGCGCTGCGGGCCGGGGTTCCTGCTCATCTACCGGATTTCGGCCGCGGATCTTTTGGAGGAGGGCGCGCCGGCCGAGGAAATCGCGGCTCTCGCCCGCAGAATAGAGGCTGCCGGCGCCGATATCCTGAACACCGGGATCGGCTGGCATGAGGCCCGGGTTCCAACCATCGCCTATCCGGTGCCGCGCGCCGCCTGGCGCCAGGCGGCGGCGAATGTGAAGGCCGCGGTATCGATCCCGGTGGTGGTCTCCAACCGGATCAACACCCCCGAAATCGCCGAGGACATTCTGGCCTCGGGCGATGCCGACCTGGTCTCGATGGCCCGGCCGTTGCTTGCCGATCCGCATTTCATGCGCAAGGTTCGCGAGGGCCGGGCCGATGAGATCAACACCTGCATTGCCTGCAACCAGGCTTGTTTGGACTTCATCTTCTCGGAACGCCCGGTCAGCTGCCTGGTCAACCCGCGCGCGGGCGCCGAGATGGAATACCGCGACACGCCGAGCGCGGCCCCGAGGAAGCTCGCGGTGGTGGGCGGCGGGGCGGCGGGCATGGCCACGGCCGCCGAGGCCGCGCGGCTTGGCCACAAGGTGACGCTCTTCGAGGCGGAGGACCGGCTGGGCGGCCAGCTTAATCTGGCGCGCGCCGTGCCGGGCAAGTACGAATTCGATGAAACCTTGCGCTACTATAGCGGCCAGATGGCGAAATACGGCGTTGTGCTGCGGTTGGGCCATCGCGCCACGGCCGATGAACTCGCCGGATTCGATCATGTGGTGATCGCAACCGGTGTCACGCCGCGCATCCCCGCGCTGCCGGGAATTGATCATCCCAAGGTCGCGACCTATGCCGAGATCCTGTCAGGCGCGCGGCAGGCCGGGCGGACCGTGGCGGTCATGGGGTCGGGCGGGATCGGACACGACGTGGCCGAATTTCTCGTGACCGAGCCGCATGAGGCCGACGAGACCTCGGCCTTCTTCCGGACATGGGGCGTTGACGGAGCATTCCGGACCGCCGGGGGACTCGCCGGCGATCCGCTGGCCGAGGTGCCGGCGAAACGCCGCGTGATCATGCTCCAGCGCAAGACGGCCAAGCCGGGAATGGGACTTGGCGTCTCGACCGGCTGGATCTTGCGCAACGCGTTGCGCAAGCACGGGGTGGAAACGCTGGCGGGGGTGACGTATGAGCGCATCGACGATGAGGGTCTTCATATCATCGTGAACGACGTCCCCAGGGTCATCGCCGCCGACACGATCGTTCTGTGCACGGGACAGGAATCCGAGCGCGCGCTGAACGCGGTGCTCGCGGCCCGCGATGTGTCCACTTCCATGATCGGCGGCGCGGCCGAGGCGGCGGAGCTGGACGCCCTGCGCGCGATCAGGGAAGGCGTGCGCCTCGCCCAATCCTTGTAGGCCGGAATTCCTGACGTTCGCCTATACAGTTTTGCGTTGGTACGATCGGCCCGTGCGTGCGTGGCTTGCAGGCAGATGGTCCCGCCCGCTCCTATCAGCCGGGGCAACGGTGAAAGTTGAATAATACCAATCCGCGAAAACGCGGATTGGTATGCGCGCGGGGTTGGCGGGGCGGCCGCGCGCTGTTTAACGGAAGCTTCGCGTGGGCACTTTGATGCCGGGTGCCTCCTCCGGAGCGTGACGATCTTCAAGGCCGGCGCCAGCGGCGCCGGGGGGCGGCTGCGGCGAAAGGGCTTCCGGCGCTCCGGTCCTGGCTGCCTGTGCCGCGCCGCCATCGCCTATGGTGCGAAGCAGCGGGGTAAGATCGTGCAGCCGTTCCGCGACGACATGGATAACCTCGCCTTCCCGCTGCACCCGGCCACGGCATTCCAGCAGGCTGGCGGACAGAACGGCCGCGCGCTGCCGCTCGAACAGGCTCGACCAGACGACGATATTTGCGACGCCGGTCTCGTCCTCCAGCGTGATGAAGATCACCCCGGTCGCCGTTCCCGGCCGCTGACGCACCAGAACCAAGCCAGCCACGCTGGCGCGCTGCCCATCCCGCGCGGCCAGCAGGTCGGCGCAGGCGGTGATTCCGCGATGCCGCAATGCCCCGCGCAGGAAGGCGAGCGGGTGTTGCCGCAGCGTGAGGCCGAGATGGGCGTAGTCCTCCACCACCTCGCGGCCGTCGGTCATCGGGATGATCGTCACCGGCGGCTCGGCGCGTTCCGGCTGCGGCATGCGCTCGGTGTCAGCCACCGCAAACAGCGGTAACACATCGTCCCGCAGTCCACGGATCGCCCATAGCGCCTCGCGCCGGTGAAGGCCCAGGCCGCGAAAGGCGTCGGCCTCGGCCAGATGTTGCAGCGCGGCGGCCGGAACCCGCGTGCGGCGCCGCAGCGCCGCGATGGACGGGTAGGGATCATCCCCCCGCGCGGCCACGATCTCCGCCGCGTGGGCGTTCGACAGCCCCTTCACCATGCGCAGCCCCAGGCGGACCGCGAGCAACCGCCCACGGCCCGGCTCCAAGGTGCAATCCCACCGGCTATGGTTGACACAGACCGGCCTGACCTCGACCCCATGCGCCTGGGCATCGCGCACGAGCTGCGCCGGAGCGTAGAAGCCCATCGGCTGCGCGTTCAGCAGCGCGCAGCAGAACACGTCCGGATGGCGGCATTTCATCCAGGCGCTGGCATAAGCGATCAATGCGAACGATGCCGCGTGGCTTTCGGGGAAGCCGTAGCTGCCGAAGCCCTCGATCTGCGCGACGGTCCGCTCCGCGAATTCCCGGGTGTAATGGCGCTCCACCATGCCGGCGATCAGCTTCTCCTTGAAATGCGAAATGCCGCCCGTGACCTTGAACGTGGCCATGGAGCGCCGCAGCTGATCCGCCTCGTCCGGGGTGAAGCCGGCGCAGACGATCGCGATCTGCATGGCCTGTTCCTGAAACAGCGGCACGCCGAGCGTTTTGCCCAGCACGCGCTCAAGCTCTGGCGTCGGGAACACCGGCTT
>JAJYAF010000325.1 GCA_021779655.1 Pseudomonadota bacterium | reverse complement strand
GCCATGGTGAAGGTCGCCCCTTCCTCCGCGATGAGCGTGGCCGCTTCCTCCGGCTGCCAGATATCCTGCAATACCGTCTTGGTGCCCAGAACGATCGGCACCATCAACCCCACCAGAAAGCCCGTCAGGTGGGCCAGCGGCGACGACATGAGCGCGATATCGTCCGGGGTCAGACCGAGCTGCCGGATATAGGCAAGCACATCGAAAACCAGGGTATTCGAGGTGTGCATCACGGCTTTGGGCTCGCCCGTGGTGCCGGATGTAAAGAGGATCTGGATGACATCGTTCGCACCTGTCCGGCTGTTCGCGAACGCGGGCGCGGCGCCCGATGCGGCGGGCTTGCGGGCAAGCAGGGATTCGAACGCCTCGTCTCCTTCGCCCCCCACAACCAGGACGTGCCGGAGCGTGGGTATTTCCGATTTGAGCCGTCTTCCCAGGGCGGCGTGATCGAAGCCGCGAAACGAACGCGGGACGATGAAGATTTTACTTTCGGTCAAACCCAGCATGAAGCTCAGCTCACGCTCACGGAAGATGGGCATCAATGGATTGGTTACGGCGCCGATCCGCAGGCAGGCGAGGTGCAGGGCGGTGAATTCCCACCAGTTCGGAAGCTGGAACGATACGACATCGCGAGGCCCGATGCCAAGCGCCGTCAATCCATGGGCGATCCGCTCCACCCGCTCATCGAGTTCGGCATAGGTCAGCCGCGTGCGCTGGCCGGTCATGCTGTTGCGATCGACGATGGCGACCCGATCCGGCGATTTCCGAACGGCCTCATCCAGATAATCCGTCAACAGCCGGTCCGACCAGAAGCCGGCCTCTGTCATGGTCCGGATATGTTCGCGTGACAAAATAGGGTTGAATTCCATGAGCGTTTCCAGTTTTTTTTATATAAGAATAAACGGAGACAGCGGCGAGTTAACCATAAGCGCGCCCGGCTCGTCAAACTAACATCCGTCGCGTTGTTGCGCGCGACCGGCGCCGTGCGCCACAAAATATTCACATGCGCCTCCCCGGCATCCGTGGCAGAGCCGGGGGCGAAACAGGAGGCATGAGAATGGCCGATCTTCTCAATCGAGCCCAAGGCTCCGGTTCCGGCGTAAAAAGCGTTCAGGAATATATCGACGAGGTCCCCATCTGGAGCGACGGCACCTCGCTCCCCTCAACCCCCTTGACCGGCATGCAGTGGCGCATATGGCTGCTTGCCGCCGCCGGAAAATTCTTCGAAGGCTTCGTGGTTTTCATGGGCGGTATCACCGTCCCGCTCATCGCCCGCGAATTCCACCTGGCCGCCGCTCAGAAGGGTTTTGTCGCATCCGCGAGCCTTGCGGGCATCCTGGTCGGGACGATGCTGCTCGGCGGCCTTTCGGACTATTTCGGCCGCAAACGCATGTTCGTCGCCGAGATGATCATTTTCTGCCTGTTTCTTGCCGTACTGCTGCTCGTCCAGGATTTCACATCCCTGGTCATCTGTCTGTTCGGTGTCGGCCTTGCCCTCGGCTGCGACTACCCGACGGCCCATATGATCATTTCCGAGAGCATCCCCTCCGTATCGCGCGGCCGGCTCGTGCTCGGCGCTTTCGCCTTCCAGGCGATCGGCGCAACCTGCGGACTGGCGGTCGGCGCCCTTGTCCTGATCATGCACCCGCAGATCGATGCGTGGCGCTGGATGTACGCCACCGCGCTGATCCCCGCCATTCTGATCACGGCTGCCCGGTTTTTCATCACCGAAAGCGCGAACTGGCTCATCGTCCAGGGGCATCACGAGAAAGCCGAAGGCGCGCTCTCGCGCCTGCTCCACCGTACGCCACATTACCCGCAGGCCATCTCCGTGGCCCGCCACGTGGCCGAGGAGGCGAGCGCCTCGGGTAAAAACATCAAAGCTTTATTTAACGAAAAGAATATCCGCGCGACCATCTTCGCGTCGGTTCCGTGGTTCATCCAGGATCTGGGAACCTACGGCATCGGCGTTTTCACCCCAACCCTCATCGCCGCGGCGCTGGGCAAGGGGCCTGACAAAATCCGCAGCCCCGCCGATCTCGTCGCCACCGGCGTGCATTCGGCCGAAGCCTCCGTGATCACCACGTCGATGCTGATCGTCGGCATTCTCTTTGCCATCGCCCTGTCCGACAGGCTGGGCCGCATCCGGCTGCAAGTCTTCGGCTTCCTTGGCTGCGCGGTGGGGCTGGCGATTGCCTCCTTCTCGATCAGCGCGCCGGGGAACATGCAGCTCGTGCTGATCTTCACCGGGGTGATGCTGTTCAACTTCATGACCAATCTTGGCCCCAATGCGCAAACCTATCTGCTGGCCGGGGAAGTTTTCCCGACAGAGGTCCGGGGCATGGGAGCCGGCTTCGCCGCCATGGTGGCCAAGATCGGCGCCGTCGGCACGACGTTCGGCTTTCCCCTGCTGCTGGCCTCCATCGGAACCACGACATTGTTGTGGCTCCTCGTGGCCAGCTCTGTCCTCGGCGCCGTGGTAACCTGGATGTTCCGCATCGAGACCACCGGCGTGAACCTCGACCGGATCGGCCGCTGACGGCGCAAGGGCGGAATATTCGATAGGAAAAAATAGCCGATATGAAAAATTTCTTGACCGCGGCGGCCGCCGCCATTTCCCTTGCATGCGCCGCCTCGGCCCATGCTGCCCCCGTCAATCTGACGGAATCCGGATCAACGCTGCTTTATCCGCTTTTCCAGGCATGGACGGCCGGCTATAAAAACATCGCGCCAGACGTCACGCTGACGAGCGCCGCCACCGGTTCGCAGGCCGGCACGGACGCCGCGATAAAAGGCGCGGTTATAATCGGCGCCTCCGATGCGTATCTCTCGGACGAGGTCGCCGCGCAAAACCCGCAAATCCTGGATATACCGCTGGCCATCTCGGCCCAGACGATCAACTATAATGTCCCTGGCCTGAATGGCGGCCATCTGAAGCTCGACGGCCCAACGCTCGCCGCCATCTATTCCGGCCAGATCACGCAATGGGATGATCCCGTCATCCGGGCGATGAACCCGGGAGTCGCACTTCCCAGGAAAACAATCGTGCCGGTTCGCCGCGCCGATGGTTCGGGCGATACGTTTATATTCACCCAGTTTCTGGATTTTTCCACCGACAGTTGGGAGGACGATCCCGGCTATGGCACCAGCGTCAACTGGCCGCAGGTCACCGGAGAGCAGACCGCCACGGGCAATGCCGGGATGATCCAGACCTTACAGAATACGCCCTATTCGATCGGATATGCCGGTATCAGCTATGCCGGGGAGATTTCGAAGGACCAGCTTGGCACGGCGATGATCAGGAACCAGAACGGCCACTTCCTGCTGCCCACGCCGGAGACGATGGCGAGTGCCGCCGCCGGATTGGACCCGAGAACACCGCCCTATGAGCGCATCACCCTGATCTTCGCCCCTGGCGACGACAGCTATCCGCTCATCAACTACGAGTATGCGGTGGTCTCCAAGGCGCAGCCTGATGCGGCGACAGCGGCGGCGCTGAGGGACTTTCTAACCTGGGCCATTTCCGACACCGGCGGGAACGCACCGAAATATCTCGATCCGGTCAATTTCACCCCTCTCCCCGACTTCATCCGGGCCATGAGCGAGGCCCAGATACAGGCCATTCAATAAATTTCGTTGCGTTGCTCTAAATCAATCTCTTAGCGGGCGATCGGTTCAGGTCGACGCATGATCGCGTCAGCCGGAACCGATCGCCCGCTGGCCCGCTTCCCAACTCGCGGCGTAAAAACCATCACGCCATAGCAACATTGGCGTGCAGCCACCGCGCCAGGTGCTCGAACTCG
>JAJYAF010000324.1 GCA_021779655.1 Pseudomonadota bacterium | reverse complement strand
CGTGGTCGGCGGCGCCGCCTGCCCGCCCGCGCTGATGGCCGCCTTCCGGGACAAATACGGCGTCGAGGTCGTCCATGCCTGGGGCATGACCGAAACCTCGCCGCTTGGCACCCTCAACAGCCTGCTCCGCCGTCATGGCGATTTGCTGGAAACCGAGCAGGCGCGGCTGCGCGAGAGTCAAGGCAGGCCGCCTTACGGCGTAGAGCTGAAAATCGTGGACGATAAGGGGAATACCCTGCCCGAGGATGGCAAGGCCCAGGGCAATCTGCGCGTTCGCGGCCATTGGGTCGTCGCCGATTATTTCCGCGCCGGCCCTGGCGAGACGTTGGCCGAGGACGGCTGGTTCGATACCGGAGACGTCGCCTCGATCAGCGAGGAGGGGTTCATGACGATCCGCGACCGCGCCAAGGACATCATCAAGTCCGGCGGGGAGTGGATTTCGACGATCGAGCTGGAAGGCATCGCGCTCAGCCATCCGGATATCGACGACGCCGCCGCCATCGCCGCCCGCCATCCCAAATGGGATGAGCGGCCAATTCTGCTCGCTGTGCCCCGGGCGGGCGCCAGCATCACCGAGGCGTCGCTGCGCGATTGGTTCAAGGATAAGGTGGCGAAATGGCAGCTGCCGGACAAGGTGATTTTCGTGTCCAGCCTGCCGCGCAATAATAGCGGCAAGCTGATCAAGACTGCCTTGCGCCAGGAATATGGCAACGTGCTGCTGAACCAGGGTGGCGGGGCTTGAACCGCCATGGACCGGAAGCGGTTGAAGCCGCGGGCTATTATACCAATCCGCAAAAACGCGGATTGGTATGCGCGCGGGGTTGGCGGGGCGGCCGCGCGCGAAATCAAAGCCTTATACCAGCCCGCCACCGGTCTGATACCAATCCGCAAAAATGCGGATTGGTATGCGCGCGGGGTTGGCGGGGCGGCCGCGCGCGAAATCAAAGCCTTATACCAACCCGCCACCTGTCTGATAGAGTCAATGAATTGGCGGGCTGGTATGATAGAGTCAATGAATTGGCGGGCTGGTATTACAGGCCGAGATCCTTGGCGATGGAATTCCGCATAACCTCGCTCGAACCGCCACCGATCCGCATGAGGCGCGAATCCCGGTAATGACGCTCCATCTGGAAATCCGGTGTCATGGAATAGCCGCCCAGTATCTGCATTCCCTCATCGGCCACCCGGAAATAGGCTTCCGATGCGGCGACCTTGGCAATCGACGCCTCCTTGCGGCATTCGACCCCCGCATCGAGACGGCGGGCAAGATCGTAGGTGAGCAGCCGCGCGACATGCACCGCCATCTGCATGTCCGCGAGCTTGTGCTGGATGACCTGGAATTTGGCAATGGGCTGGCCGAACTGAACCCGGTCCGTCGCGTATTTGATCGCGCAATCGAGCGCGGCCTGGGCCGCCCCCGTTACCTGCGCCGCCAACGAAAACCGCTCCTTGTTGAGGTTTGTCATCAGATGCCTCCAGCCCCCGTTAAAGGTGCCGAGCAGATCGTCCTGATGAACCCTGACGTTTTCATAGGTCACCCTGTTGGTGCCCACCGAGCGGAAACATAGCGTCTCGAGCCGTTCGATGGTCACGCCGGGGCTTTTCGGATCGACAAAAAACAGGCTGATGCCCCTATGGGGCGGCGCGCTGGGATCGGTGCGGGTGACCAGCACGGTGCGATCCGCGAGATCGATCTGGGAATTGAAAATCTTGGCGCCGTTGATGATGAAATGATCGCCATCCCGCACGGCGCGCGTGCGAATGCCCGCCGCATCCGAGCCGGCATCCGGCTCGGTGAGGCTCATGGAGGATTTGAATTTGCCGGCCGCGATCAACGGCAGATATTTGCGACGCTGCGCCTCGGACCCGTAGGTCATCAGGGAATGGGCGCCATGCACCGTCGCCCGGTAGTATAGCACGGCCAGTTCCAGCAGGCCGTAGGAAAGCTCCTCCTGCACGATGCCGAGCTCAACGAAACCCAGGCCGGAGCCGCCATATTCCTCGGGAATCGCTATTCCGAGCCAGCCCAGATCCGCCATCTTGTCAAACACGTCGAGCGGGGGAAGTTTCTTATGGTCGTATTCTCTCGCCTTCGCGTCGGGAATTTCCTTGCGGACGAAGTCCCGCACGGAATCCCGCAGCATCAATTGTTCATCGGTGAAGCCGAAATCCTGGCCGCCGCGCATGTTTCATCCCCCTTTTTTTCCTGTATCGGATTTTTTGTTCTCCGATCGTGCCGATTTGGCGATACCCGCCGCCAGCATCGCGTCGATCTCGGCATGCGTATATCCCGCATCCGCGAGAATCTCCGCCGTGTTCTCACCGACCAGCGGCGTATGATACCGGACCGAAGGCTGCGAATCCGACCATTGGGTCGGAATGCCCATGGTGCGGATCTTCCCTTCCGAGGGATGTTCTATCCACTTGAAAAAACCGATATCGCCGAGATGCGGATCATCGAACACGCTTTCCGGCGTGTGCAGCGGCATGGCCGGAATATCGGCCTTCCCCAACTTCTCCAGCCACTCCGCGGTCGTGCGGGTGACCATGTTCTCCTTGAGAAATTCGAGCAGCGCATCGATATTGCGGGAGCGGTTCTGCATGGTATCGAATCGGGGATCGGCCAGCGCATCCTCGCGGCCGATGAGTTTGCAGAAATTCAGCCAATGAGCTTCGAGATAGATCACCACGCAAATAAAACCATCTTTGGTTTTATACGGGTGGCGCGAATGCGAGACCAGCCGTGGATACCCCGCCTGATCGAGCGCCGGGTCGAAGGCCATGCCGTACATATGGTCGGAAAGAACGAACTGGGTCATGGTTTCGAACATCGGCACTTCCACCGCCTGGCCACGCCCGCTGCGCTCGCGCGCGTAAAGGGCGGCGGTGATCGAATAAACCATGGTCAGCCCGCTAACGCGGTCGCACAAATTCGTGGGCAGATAGCGCGGCTCGCCGATGATACGGCCCAGCAACGATGGCAAAGACACGGCTCCCTGGATGAGATCGTCGAAAGCCGGCCTGCCGGCGTAACGCCCGCCCTCGCCGAACCCGTAACCGACGCAATAGATGATCCGCGGATTGATCGCCGCGATCGCCGCATAGCCAAGGCCCAGGCGTTCGAGGGAGGCCGGGCGGAGGTTGGACATAAAAACGTCGGCCTCAGCCAGCAATTTCCGTAAAATCTCCTGCGCCTCCGGCCGCCGGAGATCGAGCGCCAGGCTGCGCTTGTTGCGGTTGAGGCCAAGAAAAAGCGGCCCCATGCCGCTGCTGCGGCTCGGCCCGATTTTGCGCAGGACATCGCCTTCGAATGATTCGATTTTGACGACATCCGCTCCCAGATCCGCCATGATCTGGCTGGCGAAAGGCCCCATGATCACGCTGGTGAGGTCGAGAATTTTTACGCCCGCCAGCGGGCCCGTGTTTTCTGATTTCTGCATTCCTGAATTTCTTTATAAATGTACAAAACAAGCTATCACGAATTAACCCCGCGGCAAGCTACCGATAAAAAATCGGAACGAATTTGCGCCCCTATGATTTTACATCCAATGACTTTACACCCCAATGATTCTACCTGGGCCAATAATTCTCACTGGGGCCGTCATGCGCGAGCCCGATCAGGTTCCAGCGCGGTTGAGGGTCCAAAAATACGGCAACGGGTCATCTCGTCCTTGTACAATCCATTCACGCGGCGATGGCAAGCGCGTTTCGCGGTGCTTCCGGGAATCCAAGTATAAAGTTTTCGCATAACTTCTATGCAAAATATGGGTATCTTGGACGTGCTTGCTGCTTTAGCGTTCGTTCGTCCAGG
>JAJYAF010000009.1:15427-15825 GCA_021779655.1 Pseudomonadota bacterium | reverse complement strand
CGCTCTCCCATACCGATCAGCACAACCCCCTTGTCGAGCGGCATGACATCGCCGCCCTCCAGGCTGGCATCGAGATGGGCTTCCTCGGGCGCATTGAACCAGAAATCGAACGCCGCCGATTTGAAGCGGGGATGGAATTTATACACCGCCGCGACGTTGGCCGCCTCCTGCTGGCGGGCAGGCCAGTGCATGGGATTGACGAAAACGCCCTGATTCACCCAGCAACTCGTGTCGCGGGTGAAGAGCTGATTGGGCAAGGGCGGAAGTATGAACTGATTCTTATCCCGCGTCATGCCGTAGAGCGTTCGCGGGGGAAACGGCAGTTCCGGACGGGCGATGCCGCCGATCATGTAGCCGGCAAGCTCAGGGGCCGGCATTTCATCGAGCCAGGCACGCAG